>NZ_JBIDAJ010000001.1:620997-724896 GCF_043202395.1 Streptomyces sp. NPDC048197 | reverse complement strand
CCTTCCGCCAGCTCTGCGACTGGCTCGACGCCCAGGACCCCAAGGTCCTCACCGACCTGCGCCGGCTCGGCGTCGGGCAGCAGTTCACCGGACGCCGTTGACGACAACGGCGGTGAGCAGGGGCAGATAGTGGCTGAGGTGGGTGGCCGCGGTGAGCATGGCGAGGCCCTGGGTGGTGAGCTTGTGCTGCCAGTCGTCCAGGGCGGTGGCCAGAGTGTCGGTGTCGCCGGCCGTTCGGATCTGCTGGACCACGGTGGAGATGTGGTCCAGCAGGTAGCCGCCGCGCCTGAGGAGGTGGGCGAACTCGGCGTCGCGGATGTCGCTCGGGCCGTAGCTGCGGTGGCCGGTGACCGGGTCGCGGGCGGGGGTGAGGATGCCGGCGTCCTCCCAGTTGCGCAGGGTTGCCGGGGTGACGCGGAGCTGGTGGGCGAGTTCGCCGATGGTGCGGGGGGCGGGGGCTGCCGAGGCGTCCGTGGTGGCGTCCCCTTCGGCCGTCAGGTGGTCGACCGCTTTCCGCACCGCGTCGAGGGTCTCCCGGTCGCGGAGCAACTGACTGTGGCCGCGGTCGATGAGCACCAGGGCGTCGTCGAGGGCGTCGCGGTGGAGTGCGTTCATGATCTGGCCGGCGGTCGCGTGCCCGTAGGCGGGGACGAGGGAGAGGAAGGCCCGGAGCGCTGCCGCATGCGCCTCGGTGTAGATGCGGTAGCCGCTGGCCGTGCGCTGTGTGGGCGGGAGGAAGCCGTCCCGTTCGTAGTTGCGGACCGCCTGGGTCGAGATGCCGTGCTCGCGCGCGAGGTCGAAGGGGCGCATGGCTCTCTCCTGTTTGAGACTTTGGAGGAAGCCTATCGCCCAGTGGGCAGGTGGGAGCGTGGCAAGTCTCAACCGTGCTTTCAAGGATACGATTGAGGCTCATGAGTCAGGACCTACGCGACTTCGTGAGTACGTCATGTGAGCTGCTGGCGCTCGGTGAGCCGACGCATCTTGAGCCCGCCTTCGGGCGGATCCGCAACGAGCTGTTCAGTCAGCTGGCCGACCAGGGGTTCCGGTCGATCGCCCTGGAGATCGACCGGGTGACCGCCCTCGTCGTGAACGACTTCGTCCAGGGCGGAGCCGGCACCCTCGACGCGGTGATGAGGGAGGGCTTCTCGACCGACTTCGGTGAGCTGCTCGCCAACCGGCAACTCATCGCCTGGATGCGCGAGTACAACGAGAACCGGCCGGAAGCAGAGCGCTTGGCCTTCCACGGCGTCGACGCCGAGATGGAGAACACCAGCGCACCCAGCCCGCGGCGCTATCTCGAGTACGCCCGCGACTACCTGAAGCTCGACCTCGGCGATGACCTCGCGCGCCTCACTGGGGAGGACGAACGGTGGAGCCGCGCGGAGGCGATCCTGGACCCGGCGATGTCGGTCGGTGACACGGCCGAGGCCGAGCGGCTGCGGACGCTCGCGGACGACATGCTCGTCTCGCTCCATGCGCGCGCCCCGGAGCTGATCGCGGCGACCTCACGTGCCGAGTGGTGGCGGGCCAAGGCGCATCTCACCGCCGGTCTCGGCCTGTTGCGCTACCACAAGCAGTCGGCGCAGCGCATCGACGCGAGCGCACGGATCTCCCGGCTGCTCGCCACCCGGGACGCGCTGATGGCGCAGAACCTCCTCGACATCCGGAGCATCGAGGCCCGACGGGGACCGACCCTGGTCTTCGCGCACAACGTCCATCTGCAGAGGAACCCGAGCACCATGCGGATGGCGGACATGGAGCTCGACTGGTTCTCCGCCGGCGCCATCGTGGGGTCCCTGCTGGACGAGCGGTACACCGTCGTCCTCAGCAGCCTGGGCAGCAGCGAAACCCTCGGGCTGGGGGAGCCGGCGGCGGACACCTACGAGGCGGTGCTGCAGGGCCGGACCACCGGCTGGGGGCTGACCGCGGCCGGTGCGGTCACCGCTGCCACCACGGCGACTCCCCTCCGTACGCGGACCGATACCACTCCCCAGCAGGGGTACTTCCCGCTCGACCGGGCGAGCATCGACGCGGCTGACGCGATCCTGCACGTCAGCGACGGCCCGACTGCCGTGCGGCCGTTCCGCCCGTAGGGGCGTGGCGCCGGGTGTGACGAGGGAGATCCGGCGCCGCGCCCGTACGTCCTGCCGGTTGCCGGTGACCAGCTGCTGGTCACCGGCGGCCGGCTACGGCTCCCTGGGGTCCGTGTGAAAGATGCCTGCCGTCCAACGGGACACGACAGGCGAATGAGCGGGTCGACCATAAACAGTGAAATGGGCGGCGGAAGAAGGTAGTTCGGCCCGCGCCCAGAGGGATCTTGGAATCGATATGAAATCGCAGGTTTAAGCGAGGTTTTGGGTACCCGGGTGAGGCAAGTAAGGGGGCATGAACAGCCCTCATGAACACCTTCCGGTAAACGACAATTACGGCCCCTATAACGTTAATCCCGACATCCACCGGCGCAGCCGGGACGGCTCCGGAGCAAACCGGACAGCCCTGGTCATCCACACGATCGCGGACATCGCCGCAGGTGTTCTGGGACTGTGGATCCTGCTGTACCTGCTGGAGGCCAACCGGGGAAATGTCTTCGTCGGATTTGTGCACGGTTTGGCCGAGTGGCTCGCCGGCTGGTCCCAGGACATCTTCACCATGGACACCGAAGGACTGCGGGTATTCCTCAATTTCGGTCTGCCCGCGGTGATTTACCTGCTGCTCGGCCACGGGATCGCCGCGCGGATACGCCGCCTCTGACCCGAGAATTCCCGCCGGCGGACGCCGATGACGCCCGGCAGTGCGCCCCGAAGTTTTCGATGTGCTGATCCGCCGGCGCCGCCACGAGCCGGCGGATCAGCCGTTCGACCCCGGTGACCGGATCGCGCCGCTCGCCCGGCGCGGCCCGCCGGGCCGGGGGACCGGCGCCGCGCCACGACCGAATCCCGGCTGCCCCCTGTACGCCGTGTGCGCTACGTCACATACTCGCCATGTGGCGGGGAACCCTCGTGGGGTGAGCGCGGACAGGGCGGTGAAGTGCGGAAACTCGGGCTTTTTCGATCTTGGGCGTGGTGGCATGGGGGAAGGAGTGACTCCTCTTGTGTGGAATGGAATTACCGATCCATTGGCGGAAACCCGAGTTTTGGCCAATCAGGAGCGGCGCGAGCCGCTCGGGTGGGCGGGGGTCTGACCTCCGGATCGTTGGCTGAGGGGTGGGGGCCGGTGGCTGGATGGTGAGGGGTACGGGCAGTGCGGGCGACTCGGGGTGGGGCGGTTCACCTGGGGGTTCGGGGAGTACTGCCGAGTATGCGGGGTGTGGCGTAATTCACTCGACCCAAAGCGTCACTCTGCGACCATCAACGCCTACGAAAAACCGGCCATACGGACTGCCGTGGGGGGAGTGGCCATGGGGCTGCTCGGCGACGAGCTGGCTTTTGCGCGGGCCCTGACGGCCCAGGAGAACGAGAGCGTGATGGCCCTCGGAAGCCGGAAGCGCTATGCGGCCGACGCCCATCTCCTGACGGAGGGCGACCGGTCCAGTCACGTCATGATCATTCTGCGTGGCTGGGTGACCGTTTCCGTGGTCACGGACCGCGGTGCCACCCGGCTGATACTCGGCCTGCGCGGCCCAGGTGAACTCCTCGGGGAGATGGCCGCGTTGGACAACCATCCCCGCAGCGCCACCGTGCGCGCCCTGGGGCCGATCGAGGCCCAGGTCATCTCCGGCGACGCGTTCCGTCGCTTCCTCGCCCTGCACCCGCGGGTCAGCGGACTGGTGATCCGCCAGCTCACCTTCCGGCTCCGCAGCGCCGACCAGGAGCGGTCCGCGCTCGCCTCGCTCACCGTGTTGCAGCGACTGGCCGCCCGGCTGCGCGAGTTGTCCCGGGTCGAGCCCGCCGGCCCCTACGCCCCGCCCGTCCCCGGCCGTTCCAGACCCGGGACCGTCGTCCACCTGGCCCAGGACGAGCTGGCGGCCACCGTGGGGGCCACCCGCGAAGCCGTCGCCAAGGCCCTGCGGCTGCTGCGTACGCAGAAGGTCGTGCGGACCGGCAACCGGATGGTGGAGATCCTCGACCCCGCCCTGCTCGCCCTCCTCGCCGAGGGCCACCAGGAGTGAGCGCGGCGCACAGGAGCGCGGCGGGACGGGCGCGGCAGGGGGCGCGGACATGACGGGAAGAGCGCACGCCCGGCGTGTGTAAACGGCTACAGACGGCCTCGGTCCCGGGCCGGAAGCTGATGGGGACGGCAACCGAACAGAACGGCAGGACAGGGGGCTCGGGGTGGACGAGGACGCGAGGGATGCCGCGGAGGCGCACTACGAGTTGGTGATCAGCGTCGACGCCCGGCGTTCCGGGGAGTACGACGACGTGGAGAAGCCGCAGATGCGCGCCCGGATCTACCGGGTCCTGGAAACGGCGTTCAGCCACGCCAAGGTGGCGCGGGACGCGGTCCACATGGAGGACCGCGGCGACGGCGTACTGCTGTCGGTGGCCGGCCGGGTCTCGGTGACCCGGCTGCTCGGCCTGTGGATGGTCGAGGTGCGCGAGAACCTGCGGGAGGAGAACCGCGGCCTGCGGGTCCCCCTGGGGCTGCGGGTGGGCATGCACGTCGGCCCGGTACGGCGCGACGACATGGGGGTCAGCGGGCGCGCGGTCGACCTGGCGTGCCGGCTGGCCGACTCCCCCGTCGGGCGGCAGCTGCTGGACGCCGAGCGGGCGGACCTCGTGCTGGTGGTGTCCGAGTCGCTGTACGAGGACGTGGTCCGCAGCGGCGGCAAGTTCATCGAGCCGACGCGCTACTCCCGGGCCCGGCTGGCGCTCAAGGAGGGCGCGGTCAACGCCTGGTTCCACCTTCCCGGCCGGGACGCACCGGCGATACCGGACGGCCTCGATCCCGGTGAGGGGCGGGACCGCACGGCGGCGGACGCATGGGGGGCGGCGAGCAAGGCGGCCGGGGCGGGCGGCCACGACGACTCGGGCCACCACGCCGCCGACCTCGACGACGGGGACGACGGCGAGGACCAGGACGGCGACCGCGGCGGGGACGCGCGGGGCGGCAGGTCCGGCGGTGACCGGTACGTCGTCCGGGGCGACATGTCCCAGCACCACGACAACGTCTACCAGCAGGGCGTGCACATCGGGCGGATCACCGGTGACGCCGAGCGGCGGAAGGGCTGAGGCAGGTGGCCGAGGAGGAGCAGGCGGGGGGACCGGCCGAGCCCGAGGCCCCGAAGGCGGCCGGCGGAGCGTCCCCGGAGGGTGCGCACCAGGCCCGGGGCAAGGACGGTGACGACCGGGCGCGCGGGGCGGACGACAAGGGGGACGGGGACGCCGACAGCGAGGCCGCCGAGCGGGAGCGGGAACGGGAGCGCGCCGCGGGGCGGTTCAAGGAGCACACCGGCAATCCGCTCGCCGGGGAGGAGAGCGAGGACGACCCGACCGACCTCGCCGCCGCGTCGCGGGCCCGCCGTGCCACCCGGATGCTGTTCGACACCGGGCGGGACCTGAACAGCTTCGACCGTTCGTACATCCGCAGCGCCCACATCGGGGACATCCACCTGCGGATGGACGCCCGGCAGGCCGCCGTGGGGGTGCGCAGCGGGCCGGTGCCGGACGACGAGCTGCGCCGGCTCCGGCGGGTGCACGTCGAACCGGAGGGGTACTTACGGCTGCGCAACGCGCTGCGGGCCCGCCGGCTGCTGGTGCTCGGCGCGGCCCCCGGCACCGGGCGCACCAGCACCGCGCTGGCCCTCCTCGACGAGGTCACCGCCCTCAGCGGCGACGGCCCCGGCGAGGAGTCCGGGGCCGGGCCGCGGGTGCTGCGGGTGGACGTCGAGACGGACGGCGGCGTACCGAAGCTGGCCGGTTCGCTGGAGGAGCGGCACGGCACCGGCTATCTGCTGGAGCTGTCGCTCGGCAAGCCCGGTGCGCTGCCGCCGGACGCGATGGACCTGGACGGGCTGGCCGCGGCGCTGGACGAGCGGGAGTCGTTCGCGGTGATCGTCGTGACGGTCGGTTCGGCGGCGAACCCGCTGCTGGCCGGGCGGTACGGGATGCTCTGCCCGCCGGTGCCCACGCAGGAACTGCGCACCGCCCGGCTGCGGGAGCGGCTGGAGGAGCATGTCGCGGCGGCCGGGGACGACGGGCCGGACGCCGGGGGTCGGGTGGCCGAACTCCTCGCACGTGCCGAGGAGTTGGCCGAGCAGGCGGACGTCAAGGACGCGGTCGGGCTGAACGACCTGCGCCCCGCCGAGGCGGAACTGCTCGCCTCGCTGCTGGCCGGGCACCTGCTGGACGGCGTCTCCTACGAGGAGTTGCTGACCGGCTGCCGGAGTCTCGCGGCGGGCCAGGCCCACGAGTGGTTCGCCGGGGTGGACCGGGCGCTGGCCGCGCCGCCGCCGGCCGCGGAGGGGAGCGCGGGGCGGCGGCCGGGGACGGCGGCGCTGTTCCACCCGGTGGCGTTCCGGATCGCGCTGGCCGTCCTGGGCGGCGCCTCGCACAGCGCGGTGGCCTCCGCCGCACACCTGCTGACCTGGGAACTGTCCGTCCAGTGCGATCCGGACCACACCCCGGCCCGGCCGCTGTTCTGCGACGACCCGGAGTCCGACCTGGCGCTGTCGCGGGCCGAACTGACCGACGGCGAGGTCGAGGTGGCCGGCACCGAGGTGCCCGCCCAGCTGATCTGGTACCGGGGGGCGGCGCTGCCCGGCGCGGTGCTGAGCGAGGTCTGGGACCGGCACTTCCCGGTCCGC
Source organism: Streptomyces sp. NPDC048197 (assembly GCF_043202395.1). Lineage (NCBI taxonomy): Bacteria > Bacillati > Actinomycetota > Actinomycetes > Kitasatosporales > Streptomycetaceae > Streptomyces > Streptomyces sp. NPDC048197. The sequence continues at coordinate 718,154 of NZ_JBIDAJ010000001.1, read as the reverse complement.
GGCCCGGTGGTGCGCTGGCTGCGGCTGCTGGCCGACGACCCCCGCCCCCAGGTGTGGATGCGGGCCGCGGTGGCCGCCGGGGAGCTGTGCGTACGGGACTTCGACCACGGTTACGCGGAGCTGATCCGGCCGCTCGCCGAGGCGGGCACGCCGCGCCGGCGGATCTTCGCGGCCACCACGATGGACCAGGCGGCCGGGCACGCCTCGCACCGCAAGGCGGTGCGGCGGCTGGTCGACGACTGGAGCCGGTACGGCAACAAGTCGCTGCGCTGGACCGCGGCGATGGCGCTGGGCTACGGGAACGCCGCGGCCACCACGGACGACTCCCTCGACGCCCTGGCCCGGATCGGGGTCCGGGACGACGGGGAGCAGCTGGCGGTCGCCTCGTTCAACGTCGTCCGGCTGCTGGCGCTGCCGGACGGGGCGACGGTGCTGCGGCGGATGGCGGAGTGGACGCACCACCGGCGCGAGCCGTACCAGGACCTCGGTCTGGTGACCACCGTCCGGCTCGCGGTGACCAAGGTGGACGAGGTGCTGGACGCCGAGCCCGATTCCGGGCTCGGGGGCCGCGGGGACTGGCCGCTGCCGCTCGCCCTCGCCGTCGCGCACCCCGAACTCGTCGCTCCCATGGCCGACTTGATGTGGACCGCGCTGAACACCGCGCGGTCGCAGGAGGTGGCGCTGGACGCGCTGGAGGCCCTGCTGCGCACGGCCGTGCGCAAGGACGGCAGGGAGTGGACCCGGCCGGGGCTGGCGGCGCTGCTGCCCGCGCTGGCGACCGAGGAGCACGACCGGCGGCGGCTGGACTGGCTGCTGCGCCGAATGATGAAGGATCCGGACAATCCGCTCCCCGACGCGCAGGCGCGCTCCTTGTGGTGGCTCGCCGTCCCGCCGCGGGACCGGACGGGCGAGAGGTACCAGGAGGAAACGCATGGCTGACGACCAGGGCGTGGCGGGGGGCGGGGCGGCCGGCCCGGGGCCCGCGGGTCCGTTCCTGCGGGAGTACGCGCCGACGGGCCCGTTCCGGCACACGAGCGCGCGGACGGCGTCGGTGCTGTTCTACCGGAACGGCGGCTACAGCGTGGCCACCGTCCGCGGCATCCAGCACCACGACAAGCGGGCGCTGGCCCGGCCGCACACCATCTGCGAGATCGCGCTCGGCACGTTCGTCACGACACTGCAGCTGGAGCTGCCGGCCGCCGGGGGCACCACGTTCTTCAAGGCCGAGGTGGAGATCCACTGGACGGTGAGCGATCCCCATCTGGCCGCCACCGAGGTGGTGACCGACGTCGCCCAGCGACTCACCGCGCCGACACTGGAGCGGCTCCGGGACGTCTCCGCGGAGTTCCCGGTGAACCAGGCCGAGCAGGCCGACCGCGCCATCACCCGGCAGTGCGCCGGCGGGCGCTGGGACGACCTGGGCGCCGATCTCGGGCTGCGGGTGCGGCTGTACGTACGGCTGCGGGTGGACGACCGGACGATCCATCACATGGACGACATCCGGGACGCGCACGCCTCGGCGGAGGTGACCCGGGTCCACCAGAGCACGTTCCGAGACATGCTGCAGGGCGGCGAACTGGACCAGCTCAGCTACATGCTGGCGGCCGAGCCCGAGGCGGCCAAGGACTTCCTGGAGAAGATCCGCCAGGAGGGCCGGGCCGACGAGAAGGAGCGCATCGACCGGCTCTTCGCCATGGTCGACAGCGGCCAGATCCACTCCAACGAGGTGGAGGCCCAGGCACTGGAGCTCCTCAACCGCGGCCGCCACCGCGTCCAGGGGCCCATCGGCTCGCTGCCCGCCCGCCGGGAGACGCCGCAGCTGGGCCCGGGCACGTCCGAGCCGTTCACCCCGGACTGGGTCTCGGACGACCCGCCGACCCGGACCGGGCGCCCGTCGCACCTGGACAAGGACGACCCGGCCGACGACGGCGCGAGAGCCGCCGAGCCCGAACCGCCGCGCCGCCGCCGGCGCAGCCGCGACGACGGATGGTCCTGGGCGGAGGAGGACTGATGACGGCCGACGGGGGGACGGCGGGCAGGGGGACCACGGACTCCCCCGACCCGGTCGTGCCGGTGCCGGACGGGGGTCGGCACGGCCACGACCGGGCGGGGGAACGCATCGCCGAACGGCTGTTGAACACGGTCCGGGAGGACCTCGGCCGGGCCGACTCCAAGGCGGCCGTGCTGCTCTCCGGGGCGCTGGCGCTGCCGGCGTTCCTGATCGGGTGGCACGGCGCGCCCGACTGGCGCGGTCCGGCCGACCTCACCCTGGTCGCCGCCGGGGTGCTCTGGGCGGTCGCGGTGACCGCACTGGTCCGGGCGCTGCTGCCGCGTACCGGCACGCTGCGCACACAGGACGGGGTGACCTTCTTCGGCGATCTGCTGGCCCCCCACGACCTCCCCCGGCTGGCCGCCGAGATCGCCGCGGCCGGCCGGGACCCGGCCGGGTGGCTGCTCATCCAGGCCGTGGACGTCAGCTCGATCCTGTCCGCCAAATACCGGGCCATCCGCTGGGCGGTGGGCGCGCTGGCCCCTTCGGCGGCGCTGGCCCTGTCCTGGAGCCTGACCGCGCGCTGACCCGCGGCCGGCCCGGCGCCGCCACCGGCGGCGCACCACCAAGCACACGACGCAGAAACGAAATAAGGGGACGGCCGTGGGAACAGTGAGGGGAAGACGGCGGAACGGAAGGGGCTGGGCGCGGCGCGGCGCGGTCCGTGTGCTGGGCGGCGCCGCGGTGCTCATATCCCTGCTCGCGCCCGCCGCCCATGATCCGGTGCCGGCGGCGGCGTCGAAACCGGCCTTCAAGTCCGTCAACTACGCGGTGGCGGTGGACGAGTCGGCCAGCCTGGCGCCCGACGACATGACGGCGGAGAAGGCCGCCGCCGCCCGGATCGCGCTGGGCGACGTCTCCTCGGCGTCCCACGTCACGGTCTTCGGTTTCGCCGCCGCCGAGTCCAACGACCAGCGTGCGGTGGACCCGGTGTGCCCGCGGACCACGCTGGACGCGGCCGGGCGGGACTCGATCGGCGGGTGCGTGGGCAAGCTGCGCAGCCGCAAGAAGAGCGAGGGCACCGGCACCGACTTCCCGAGCGCGATACGCCAGGGCGTGCACGAACTGAGCTCCGGCACCGACCCGTCCGTGCCACGGGTGCTGTTCCTGCTCACCGACGGGCAGATGGACGTCACCGGCAGCCCGCAGTACGGCGACCCCGCCCACCGCAAGGACGAGGGCGAGCGGCAGCTGGACCGGGAGCTGAAGAACGCCCGTGCGCAGGGGGTGCAGATCTGGCCGCTGGGCTTCGGGCCCGACCCGGACAAGGACCAGCTCGACCGGATGGCCGCCGGCGGCTATCAGAAGGGCTGTACGGAACTGCCCTCGGCGCTGCCGAAGGCCGAGAAGGTCTCCGGCGCCAAGGACCTCGGCCCGAAGCTGGAGAAGATCTTCGCCGCGGCGCACTGCCTGCGCTACCAGCCGGGCACCAGCCCCCAGCGGCCGCCGGCCACGATGGAGGTCGGCATCTCGCCGCTGGCGACCGTGGGCAGCATCGTGGTCGACAAGAGCGACCCCAAGGTGACGATCACCTACATCGACCCGAACGGCCACCAGGTGCCCACCACCGGGTCGTACCGCAAGTCGCACTTCGAGCTGGCGGGCGCCGGGGACACCGTCGAGGCGCTGAAGATCGTCGACCCGGTGCCCGGGGTGTGGCAGGTGAAGGCGGAGGCGCCCGAGGGGCACCGCTCGCTGCCGGTCGGGGTCAGCGTGCTGTGGCAGGGCGAGCTGCGCGGCGCGATCACCATGGACCCGCCGTCGCCGCAGGCCGGCCAGAAGGCCACGGTGACCATGCGGCTGCAGACCCGCGAGGGCTACCAGATCAAGGACCCCCGGGACTACGCCGGGCTGCGGGTCCGCAGCGAGCTGACCGGGGACGGCTTCGCCGCGGTGCCGGTGCAGCTCACCGACGACGGGAAGGGGCCCGACCCCACCGCGAGCGACGGCTCGTTCACCGGTTCCGTGACCATCCCGCACAGCGCCACTGGGGCACTGAAGGTGAGCGGCACACTGACCGCCTCGGGGCTGAGCGCGGACACCCGCAGCGAGAGCGGCCTGGTCGCGCCGGACGTACTGCCGGTGTCCGGCACGCTGCGGCTGCCGGCCGCGGACGCCCACCCCGGGGACGAGGTCACCGGCACCCTGAGCGTCCACAACACCGGCAGGACCGCGCACACCCTGCGGCTGTCGGTCGCCGACCTCCAGCCGGGGCTGGTGTCGGTCAGCCCGGCCGAGATCGAGCTGAAGCCCGATGACTCCGGCACCAGGACGGTGACGGTCCGCCTCGGCCCGGCCGACGCCTTCGGCGACCGCCTCGACGACGACGGGCTGAAGCTCGGCGGCACCGTCACCGCCGTCGACACCACCGACCACGACCGGACGGTGGTGCGGTCCGCGCTGTCGGTGACGGTCACGCCGGAGCCCGGCATCTGGGACGCGTACTGGTGGGCGTTCCTCATCGCGGCCGCGGTGCTCGCCGCCGCCGTCGCCGCGGTCCTCGCCTGGCTGCGGCAGCGGCGCGGCCGCCGGGACCCGTACGGCCTGATGCTGCAACTGGTCTCCGAGGACGGCGACGTGGTCGCCACCCACCCGGCCGGGCACGGCCACAAGCAGTGGTACGAGTTCGCGGTCGTCGAACCGCACCGCAGCCCGCGCATCGAGCGGCGCAACCACGGCCGGTACGCGATCCAGCGCAGCCCCGAGGGCGGCGCGTGGCTGCGCGAGCGGGGCGCCGGGCGGACCCGGCTGCCGGCGAACGGCACCGTCCCGCTGAGCGACGGGCTGAGCCTCTCCCTCGGCGAGGAGACCCGGTCCGCCAAGTCCCGCCGGAACCGGCCCACTTGGGGCTCGCGGACCCGGACCGGCACGACCTCCACCACCCCCACGGTCAGCACCGAGGACGACGGCACCAGCACCTACGAGTCGTACCGGTGACGCGCGGGGCGGGCCGGTGCGCACCGGCCCGCCCCGGCGCACCACCCCGCGGCCGCCGGGCCGCGCGCACCGCACAGATCGAACGACCGGCCGCCGGTACGGCCGCAACGGGAGGAACCCATGAAAATCTTCCAGCCGATGCTCTTCGTCGGCCTGGGCGGCACCGGTGGCCTGGTCGGCGCCGAACTGGAGCGCCGGCTGCGGGCCGAGCTGTGCGGTCCGGACGGCGTCGCGCTCAGCCACCTGAGCGGCCACGCCCCCTACCAGCTCCCCGACTGCCTGCAGTTCGTCTACGCCGACTACAGCGAGACCGACCTCCAGCGCCTGCCGCAGTTCAACGTGGACCCGTCGCTGCGGGCCGCGTACGCCCGTACCTCGCGGGCCACCCACAACCTGCTGCCGAACTTCGACAGTTCGCCGGAAGTGACCAAGATGCTCCGGGCGAGCCTGCGCGACGAGGTCGCCGACTGGCTGCCGCCGCGCATCGACGAGCCGAAGGTCACCCCGCTCCACAACGGCGCCGGCCAGTTGCCCACCGTCGGCCGCGCCGCCCTGTTCGCCACCCTGCGGCACAGCCTGGCCCCCGTACTGGAGCCGCTGCTCCAGGCGATCGACGCGATCGCCAAGTCTGCCGGTGAGCTGAGCGAACTGGGCGGCGGCAAGGTCAACGGCTGCGACGTGTTCGTCGCCTTCTCGGTGGCCGGCGGCACCGGCGCCGGGATCTTCCTGGACTACCTGCACCTGATCAACCAGGCGTTCAAGATGCGCCGGTTCGACGGGGTGAAGATCTACCCGCTGGTCGTGATGCCGTCCTCGTTCTCCTCGGCCTCCGGCGGCGGGCGGGAGGCGGAGCTCAACGCGGCCCGGGCGCTGGTCGACCTGTTCCGGCTGGTGGACGGGCAGAACGCGCCGACCGAGGGCGCGGAGATCGGCGACCTGGACCACGACTCCTCCGGGCTCGGCATCCGCTACCCCGGCACCACCCCGATCCGGCTGCGGACCGGCATCCTGCCCACCGCCTTCCTGTTCAGCCCGACCGCCGGCATCCGCCAGGACGACCTGCGGCGCTCCATCGTCTCCCTGGTGATGTCGCTGATCGGCACCGAGCTGGGCGACGGCCGGTCCCGGGGCCGGACGACCGCGGCCGACGACGACTACCAGACCTTCGCCGCGAGCTTCATCAACCGTGGCGTGCACCGCAGCGCGATGTCCCCCACCGGCATCGGCCGGCAGGGCGTCTCCACCAGCCTGGTGGCCTCCATGACCGCGCCGATGGACCAGCTGGCCGACCTGGTGGCCGGCCGGCTGCTGCGCGAGGCGGTCACCGACCTCGTCGAGCGGCCGCGGGCCACGCTGCGGGACGGCGCGGTGCCGATGATCCGGCAGCTGTTCGCCGACTCCGGCCTCGAAGAGCTGTGGGAGCGGCGGCAGTTGCCGGTCCCCGAGCCCGAGCCGCTGCCGCGCGGCAGCCGCGCCATCGAGACGGCGCTGGGCGAACGGGTCGCGGACATGCAGCGGCTGCTGGCCGACCTGCAGTCCGTCGCCGACCGCCAGGCCGCCTCGATGGCCGACCGGTTCGTGCCGCGCCCCGCCATCGACAAACTCCTGCAGAGCGTCGACCCGTTCCTCGCCGAACGCGTCGTGCGCGGGGTCCCGGACAGCGACGAACCGATCGCCCGCGTCGGGTTCCTGGGCATGCTCAACAGCCGCGCGGTCGCTCCCCCACGCCCGGCGGGGGTCACCGACCAGCCGCCCAAGACACCGCGGATCAAGGGCCGGCTGGCCGGTATGTCACCGGCCCGCTGGGGCGACGACGACGTGCAGGCGGCCCTCCAGGCCCAGGACGCCTGGTACCAGTGGCGCAGCCGGATCGTCTGGCACGAGGCGTGGCGGGAGCAGCAGCAGCGCTGGCAGCCGCAGGCGGACGCCGCCGGCACCGACCTCGGGCGGCTGGTGAACGCCTTCCGCAAGCACTCCGAGCAGGAGCGGAAGCTCTCCGCGCAGAAGGGCCTCGAACTCTACGAGGACCGCACCGGCATCTCGTACCTGCTGCCGCCGCAGCGCACCCTCAACCACTTCTACGAGGACCTGGTCACCCGGCTGGTCCGCCGTGAGGGCCTGCGCGAGCACGACGACGAGGCCGCGCTGCTGCTCAAGATGATCGACGGGGACACCTGGCGCTCCGTGCACGCGCAGAGCCGCCGCAACCCGGACGGTGCGGTGGCGGCCGTCAAGGCCCAGCTGGAGGGCCGGATCACCCGGCTGTTCGCGGAGAGCGGCGAACACCTGGAGGAGCGGCCGCTGCTGCCGCCGATGAGCACCCTGCTGGCCGCCGCGGCGGGCGACGCGGACGCCACCGACCAGGTCAGCAAGGAAGCCCTGGAGCTGTTCGGCCGGAAGCTGACCGGGCTGCTGCCGGTGGGCTTCACCCCGGAGGGCACCGGCCCGCTGCGGGTGCTGGTCACCTACCCGCGCGTCCAGGCCGTGGAGGAGGTGCAGGAGTTCCTCGGCAAGGCGCTGCGACTGCCCTCCGACGCGAAGAACTCGGTGGAGTACCGGGGCGTGGAGAGCGACTCGATCACGGTGGTGCTGTTCCGCAGCGAGATGAGCCTCACCCAGGTGCCGGAGGCCCGCAAGGTGCTGCGCCAGTGGGCCCGGGCCAAGGACAGCGAACAGGCGCACGACGTGCTGCGGTGGCGGCAGCGGCTCGGCTACCGGGACAGCTGGATGGTGAGCTGCGAGGACGACCGCCGCGCCATCCTGCACCGGCTGCTGTGCTGCATGTGGAACGGCCAGGTGGACGTGGTGGACGGCGACACGTCCTCGCCGGAGCGGGTGCGGCTGCGGCTGTTCCCCGAGAAGGGCGAGAACGTGCCAGGGGTCCGGCTGCGGCTGGGGGACTTCCCGGGCGGGGTGTCGAGCTGGGCGGAGCTGCTCCGCTCGTACGAGCGCTGGACGGTCCTCGACGACGAGCGGATCGTCGAGGACTACTGCCGCGAGCTGATGGGGGCCCAGCCGCAGGGCCTGGCCCGCAGCGGCAGCGATCCGCATCCGCTCTTCGTCGAACTCGTCGAGAAGATCGCGCCGGCGCAGCTGAGGCTGCTGGAGGAGCGCCGGGAGCGCGGCGGGGAGCGGGTCGAGGGCTGGGTCCGGCCGCTGTGGGAATTCTGGGCGGAGACCCTGCCGGCCGCGCTGGACACCGAGTTCGGCGACCAGCGCGCCATCCAGCCGACCCTGCGCACCCTGCTGGAGCACGTCCGCGGCGGCACGCCGGAGCCCCGGGCCCGCAAGGAGTCCCCCGAGCCCCGGCGCCGGGTGACCGAGGAGGACGACTGGGGCACCGCGCCACGGTCCTCGGGCGGGGCGTACGGGGACGACGACGCGTACGACGCGGACCCGTACGGGAGCGGCGGGGACTCGTACGGGCGTGGCGAGGACTCCTACGGGCGCGATGCGTCCGGCGGCGGCTCGTACGGCACCGGCGACCGGCGCCCGTCCGCGGACCGGGAACGGGACCGCGACCGGGATCAGGACCGCGAGCGGGACCGGGAGGAGGGCCGCGACCGCGACCGGCTCAACGGGCACTCCGCCGGCGACGGCCGGCCGTGGGCGCCCTGGGACGACGACGCCCGGGAGGACCGCTCGTCCGGCGGCGCCGACGACGGCGGCCGGGACCGTGCGCGCCGCAACCCCTGGGACGGTGATGCGGAGTGACCACCACGGAGGAGGCCACCGCCGTCGTCCACCTGGACCTGCGGACGCAGGCGGCGCAGCTCGACACGGCAGCGGCCGTGCGGTCCGCGGTCGCCCGGCAGCTCGGCCGGGCCGGGCTGCCCGAGCCCGACCACCCGCTGTTCCTGGTGGTGGACACCCCGGCGGGACTGACCGAGCACCAGCGGCAGTACGAACTCCTCGCCGCCTACCGGGCGTTGGGCGAGGTCCGGATGCTGGTGCTGCTGGTGGGCAGCGCACCCGGGGCGTACGCCGGCGACGAGGAGGTGCTGCCGCCCGACCGGCGGCTGGTGCGGCCCGCGGTGCTGCGCGGCTCCGGCACCGCGCTGCTGTGGGCGGGCGATCTGCGCTCCGCCCGGACCGCCCTGGAGCAGCCGGCGCCCGACGACCCGGCGGCGCTGGCGGTCCTGGTGGACCTGCTGTCGGTGCCGGACGTCTTCCAGCGGGTGCTCGACGACCTCGGGGCGCTGCCCGACACCGTCGCCGCGCCCGGCGTACGGCTGCTGGAGCAGGACCTGCCGCCCGAGGTACGGGACCGGGCCTGGCGCGATGCGCTCAGCCGGTTCGCCGGCGAGGACTCCGACCAGGTACCGGAGTTGCCGGCCACCCGGTCCGGCGTCGACCTGCCGGAGCCGCTGCGCGGTCTGGTGGCCGGCCGCGGCGGCCGCGACCTGCGGCACCGCGAGACCGGCGGGGTGGCGGACGACGCCTACCGCGCGTGCGCGGAGGCGCTGGACGACGCGGAGGAGGAACTGGCCGGGCTGCGGACCGTCCTCGGCCTGCTGCGGCCCGTCCACCGGGGGACGTTCGAGGCCGAGCTCGACCGCGCCCACCAGGCGCTGGTCGACTACCGGGAGCTGGTCGCGGGCGCCCTGCACAGCGGCGGCAGTTCGGGTGCGCCTTCTGCCGCCGAGGCCACCGCCCGGCTCGCGGCCCTCGGTCTGCGGGTGCCCTCGGCCGAGGGCGTGGGCGAGCGGATCGGTGAGGGGCTGCGGGAGTTCGCCGGGAAGCTCCTGGGACAGGGGCTGGCGCTGCGCGCGGTGGCCCGGCGGTTCACCGCGCTGGCCGGGCGGGTGGAACCGGTGCCGGGTTCGGCACTGCTGCCGCGGCTGGCCGAGCTGCCGGTCGCCGACGCGGCGGCCCGGTCCCAGGCGGCGGCGGGCCCGCTGCCGGTCGCCCCGGCCGCGGTGCTGGCGGCGGGCGCGGCAGGGCTGCTCGGCGGGCTGTGGCAGTGGCCGTTCATGGCCCTGGCGCTGCTCGTCCCGGTGGCCTTCCAGGGCCTGGCGGTGCTCGGCGCGACCCGGCTGCGGGGCGCGGGGCGGCCGGGCCGGTGGGCCGTGGGCCCCCGGGTCGCGGCGGTCGTGGGCGCGGCGGCCGGAGTGACGGTGGCGTACGCGACCGACCCGCCGCCGTGGCTGAGCACCGCAGCGGCGCTGGTGGGCATCGGCGCCGCGGCGGAGACCGCGCGCCGGCTGTGGCGCACCGCGGCCGACACCTGGGGCGCGGACCAGGGCACCCTCGCGCTGCGCCGGTCCCTGGCCGGGCTGGACGCGCTGCTGGCCGAGGCGGTCCGGGAGCACTGGGCCGCGGACGAACGGCTGTACTGCGCCGACGCGGCCCGGTCCGTCGCCGGCATGCTGCGGGCGACCGCGGCCGCCGCGGACGCCGAGGCGGCTCCCGAGCCCGAACGGCCGGCCGGCACCGGCCCGTCCGGCACCGAGCCGGCGGCCGCGGACGACTGGCTGTCCAGCGCCTCGGCCCTGGAGACGGGCACCTTCGCGGTGGCCGACGACGGGGACGGCGACTGGGCCAGCGCCTACGCCTGGGACGACGAGCCCTCCTGGGACGAACCCGCCGCACCGGCCGGGGAACAGCAGCCCGCCTGGCCCGCCGACCCCTGGGAGGACCGCGCCGCCGGTGCTCCGCGCTGGCTGGACCGGGAGAGCGGCGAGGGCGGGCCGGAGCTGGTCGCCACCCTGGCCGGGGACCTGACGGACGCCGCCATGGTCGCGATGGCGCCGTACTGGGGAGCCGTCGAACGCGGCCAGGCCGGGGCGCTCGCCGTCCGGCGCACCGAGGAACGGGTCCGCGAGCTGCTCTCGGCGGCCCGCCGGCACCTCCGGACCAACGGGGTGCTGGCCGCACCGCCGTTCGCCGCCGGTCACCGCGCCCGCGCCACCTCGGCGAACCTCCTGGGGACCGACCCGCAGCGGGTGGCCGAACTGGTGGGCGCGGAGGCCGACCGGCGGGCGGTGGTGCAGCTGTCCTCGCCCGAGCAGGGCACGCTGCTCAACCGCGACCCGGCGGCCGCGGTGTGGCTCAGATTCGCGCCGGAGGCGGTGCGCGGCGAGGTCGAGAAGGCCTGGCGGACCGGCGGCACGGGCCAGCCGGCCGACGCGCTGTGGACGTCGTCGGGGCGGTACGCCGGGCTGATCCGGCTCACCCCGCTGCGGATGGGCGTGGTCGACACCGTCCGGCCCCGGGAAAGCCCAGGGGCCGACGGGTCCCCCCAGGTCGACGCGTACGAAGGAAGGGACGGCGACCTCTGGTGACCAGCACCTCGCACCCCCACGTGGTGCAGCCGGACGGTACCCGGCGGGCCACGCTCGCCTTCACCGTCCCCTCGGGGCGGCGCCGGGTCGCCCCGGTCCGCTTCGGCCGCGAGTCCCGCCGCGATCCGCAGTTGCCGCAGCGCATCCGCAACGGACTGCTCGACGACGAGGGCCAGCAGTGCGTCCAGGTTCGGCTGACCGCGGCCGACGCGGCGAACCCGGCGGCCCGGGCCCTGCTGGACGCCGAAGCGGGCACCGCGCTGCGGCTGCACCGGGTGCTCGACGACCCGGAGCACGCGGCGCTCTTCCCGCAGATCATCGGCTATGAACTCGACACCGCCGAGCCGTTCCTGCTGTACGCCGCGCCGCGCGGCACCGCCGCCGCCCGCACCCATGTGATGTCCGCCAGCGACCAGCGGGTCTTCGCCCGGGACCTGCTGCGGGCGCTGTGCCTGCTGGACGGCCAGGGCCTGGTGCTGCGCGGCATCTCACCGGCCACCGTGCTCTGGGACGGCACCTCGGTGCAGCTCTGGGGGCTGGAGGGGGTGGCCCCCGTCGGGCGGCCGCGCACCCGGTGGGGCCGGGCCCCCTACTGCCCGCCCGAACAGCGCCGGGGAGAGGGGTTCGTGGACTCCCGGGACGCGGTGTGGAGCGCCGCCCAGGTGCTCTACCAGCTGGTGACCGGCCGGCCCGGCCCGGCCGACCGGGCACCGGACGACCTCGCCGCGCACCGGGTGCTCGCCGAGACGCTGCGCGGCGCCTTCGCCCCGCGGGCCGCCGACCGTCCCACGCCGGCCGGGCTGCTCGAACTCCTGGCCCCGGGGGCCGCCCGGCAGCTCACGCTCACCGGGCCCGCCGACGACGAGTACCGCCCGGACCGGGAGGCGTTCGACCAGGCCCTGCGCCTCAAACGGCAGGCCCCCGCCGCCGAAGCCCGGGCGGGGAACGGCGGCGGGCGGGACACCGGCCAAGTCCTCTGCCCCTACTGCCTGGAGCCCATCCAGCTCGACCTCACCGCGCTGTACGTCACCGACAGCCGGATGCAGTACCAGCAGCTGGACGTCAAGGGGATCACCAACGCCCTGCGGCGGCAGGACGTGATGCGGTCCGCCGTCCAGAAGTGCACCGCGGACCCGGACTTCCCCGAGCACTTCATCCCGGTGCCCTACCTCACCTACGGCCGCCCGCTGACCGTCGCGATGGTCGGCCAGTCCTCCACCGGCAAGAGCCATCTGCTGACCCAGATGATCGCCGAGATCACCGACGGCGGCCTGGAGCCGTTCGGCCTGAAGTGGCAGTCCGTCAACCCCGAGCAGCACGCCCGGTTCGTACGGGAACGGGTGCAGCCGCTGCGCAACGGCAAGGTCCTCGACCACACCGGCGGGATCGGGCTGGACGGCTTCGCCCGCTTCGTGGAGTCGCTGCTGATCACCGACGCCCGCGGGCAGGTGCGGCCGGTCGCCTTCTTCGACCTCGGCGGCGAGGACCTGGTACGGACCGACGCCGCGCTCCGCTTCCTGCTCGGGGTCGACGCGCTGGTCTTTGTCGTCGACCCGGCGCTGGCGCTCCCGCTGCCGCATCTGGACCACGCCAGGGAACGCTGGGGCCTGGAGGTGAACCGGGACGGCGATCTCGCCTTCGGCACGGTCCTGGACCGGCTGCCGAAGAACGGCCCCTATCTGGACGTGGCGGCCGCGATGGTGCTGGGCAAGGCCGACCTGCTGCGGTTCCAGCCGCCCGTCGACCGGTGGCTGGGCGAGGCACCGCCCACCGCCCTCGACCCCGCACGGGTGCGCGAGGAGAGCCGGGATGTCCACGGCCTGCTGCGCCGGCACGCCGGCCAGGCGTGGCTGCGCCCGTTCGACGCGATCCGCCGGTGCACCCTGCACGTCGCGTCGGCCACCGGCGGCCAGGAGGACCACGGCCGCTATCCGACCGGGGTGGGCCCCCGGCGGGTGCTGGCGCCGTTGGTGTCGCTGCTGGCGATGCACGGGGTGATCGAAGTGCCGGGCGGCGCCGAGGCGTTCGCCGTCGGAGGGGCGGCCGCGCGGCCATCGGCGCCGCCGGAAGCCAGCGGATCAGGGGGAGAGGAAGCGGAGTGAGCGACTTCACGGAGCGGAGACCACCGCACCGGCCAACGGCTACCGGCACCGGCACCGGCACCGGCGGACCGGGTTTCACGGGCGGACCGGGTTTCACAGGCGGACCGTCCTCCACGGGCGGGCCGGGCTTCACGGGCGGGCCGGGCCTCACGGGCGGGCCGGGCCTCACGGGTGGCCCCGGCGGCGGTGGAGCCGTGGACACGGTGCACCAGGTGGTCTTCCGGTGGGACGGCAACCAAGGACGCCAGGGCACCGGCATGAAGGCCGTCGCCCACTCCTGCACGGCCGAGCGCGCCGAGGAACTGGGCCGGGAACTCGGCCCGTTGCTGTGGGTGTCCGGTGCGGCCGCGCCCCGGCCGAGCGTCGTCCGCACGGTCTCCCGCGACGGCGACGTGATGCTCGTCCAGCGCTGGCCCACCACCGACCGGGGCGGCCGCCCCAGCACGGTCAGCCACGTCCTGATCGGCGCGCCGGGCACGTTGAAGACCCGTCAGAGCCTCGGCCTCGCGTACGGCGGCTGGAGCCCCCGGGAGTCCGCCGAACAGGCCACCGGGCAGCTGCGCCCGGTGGCGTGCGAGGAGCTCGACGCGCTGGCCCGCCGGTGGCTGCCGGAGATGGAGGGACGGCTGCCGACGGTCCAGCGCCCGCTGATCCTGATCGCCGCGGAGTGGCTGCGCGACCCGGCCCAGCGGATCTCGCTCCTCATGGAGGAGGAGGAACCACCCGGCCAGCCGGGCCCGGACCCCGCGCCACTGGTCTACCTGGGCCTGTTCCTGCTCTTCGGCTCCTGGCTGGGGCGCGAGTGGACGTTCGCCACGTACGACACGGTCGACAGCCATCCGCTGCGGCTGATGTGCGTACCGCGCTGGGAACCGGACGCGGGCGGGCCGGGCCCGCTGGCCCGGGTCGACGTCCGCACACCGGTCCAGCCGCAGGTCGAGCACAAGGCCGCGAACCGGCTGGTCAAGCACCTCCTGGCACACCCGCCGGGCAGCCCCGGCCTGCCGCAGCTGATCGACGGGCTGCGGAACGGCGCGACGCTGGACTGGCCGCGACGCCAGGCCCTGCTCAAGGATTTCCTCTCCGCCGACCGCCCGCCGGGCCCCCAGCCGGCCGCCGCGGCCCCCCAGCCGGACCCCGTACCGCCGACGGGACCCGCACCCGCGCCCGCGCAGCTACCCGAGCCGACGCTCCTGCCGCCGCCCGTACAGGAGACAGCGCCGGTACGGGAGACGCCACCGGTGCGGGAGATGCCACCGGTGCGGGAAGAGCCGCCGGTCCGGGAGCGGGACACACCACCGCCGGTGCGGAACCTGGCAGCCCCGCCGCCGAGCCGGGAAGCGTCATCCGCGGCCCGGGAGATGCCCCCGGCCCGCGAAACACCGCCGGCCCGGGAGACGCCACCCCCTGCCGCGCCCCAGCCCCAGGCACCCCCCGCGTCTCACGAGCCGCCCACGGTGCACGAGCCGTCGCCCCCCGCCCCCCGGGCGTCCACCACCCCCCAGACACCCGGCGCCCTCGAAGTGGCGTCCGTGCGCGAGCAGTTGCGCAACCCCCTCTCCCGGAACGCCCTGCAGCGCGACCGGCTGAAGGAGCGGCTGCGCGGCCTGCCCGACGAGTCGCTCCTGGAGGTGCTGACTTCCGGTGGCCTGCCGCCGGAGTCGCTGGGGTTGCTGCTGGACGAACTGGGGGACGCCCGGCGGGTGCGGGAGCGCCGGCCGCAGATGCAGCGCGACCTGTGCCGGGAAGTGCTCGACAACGGGCTGTACTTCGAGCCGAACGGGCTGGACCCGGAGTCGGCGTCCCGGACGGCCATGGCGCGCCGGGCGGCCGAGCTCTACCTCTGGGCCGTCGCCCCGCTGACCAGGGACGCACGCTTCCTGCCCGATCTGCGGGAGCTGCTGCACCGCATGTGCCGGGACCGTCATCCCGCGGCGGGCAACTGGCTCTGGGACAGCATCATCGCCCCGGCGAACGGCGTCGCCCCCGACCTGCCGGCCGACCTCTGGCAGCAGATCGTCCGGGACGTGCACCAGAAGAGCCTGGGCCCCGCCACCACCACACCGGCGGCCACCACCCAGCCGTCCGCCCCGGCTCCCGCCACGGCCGCACCGGACCCACCCGCCTTCGGGAGCCGGTTCTCCGAGCTGACGAACAGTCCGGGCTGCGTGGTGGGCACCGGCGTCGGCGTGATCGTGGTCCTCCTGGCGATCGTGCTGATCTTCGCCTGACCGACAACGGCGGGGCCCCGGCCGGTTTCCCGGCCGGGGCCCCGCCGTGTCACGGTCAGTCGCTCATACAGGTGTTGCCGACGGCCGGGTTGACCAGCCCGATGATGTCGATGCTGTTGCCGCACAGATGGATCGGCAGATGGATCGGGATCTGGATGTTGTTGCCCGAGATGACACCTGGTGAATGCAGGGCAGCACCCCCTGCTCCGGAGTCGGCGGCGGCGACACCGGCTCCTCCCAGGACGGCGGCGGCGGTCAGGGCGGTGGCGGCAACTGCGGTACGGATGCGCATGGTTCCTCCTGAAGGTGAGGGCACACTCGCCCGGTAACGTCTCCGCGCCCCGGCCCGGAAAACGCCCATAGCGCAAGGCCGGGAATGAAACCCCCTATACGGGTGGGAGCGTTGCGTATCGCCTTCCGCCGTACACGCCGGCGCGCCACCGTAGCGATAGGGCTCAGCACTTCACTGGTTGCTCACTTCACTGATTGCGCAATTCAGGAACCACGGGCCCGCGCGCCGCGTTGAAGCCGACGGATGCTGCACGCCCGAGAGTTGTGGAGGAGCAGATGAGTGTGGCCCTGACCAAGGGCGGCAATGTGTCGCTCAGCAAACAGGCGCCCGGCCTGACCGCGGTGAGCGTCGGGCTGGGCTGGCAGGTGGGCGCCGGCGGCGGGGTCGGCTTCGACCTGGACGCCAGTGCCCTGCTGTGCGACCGGTCCGGCACGGTCCTCTCCGACGACCACTTCGTCTTCTTCAACAACCTCCGCAGCCCGGACGGATCGGTCCGCCACCTGGGCAGCGAACCGGTCGGCGGCAGCGGCGGGGACGACGAACGGATCCACGTCGACCTGACCACGGTCCCGCCCGAGGTCGAGAAGATCGTCTTCCCGGTCTCGCTCTACGAGGCCGAGCAGCGCGGGCAGAGCTTCGGTCAGGTTCAGCGCGCCCACATCCGGGTGGTCGACGAGACCACCGGCACCGAACTGGCCCGCTACGACCTGCGTGGGGACGCGGCCACCGAGACCGCCATGGTCTTCGGCGAGCTGTACCGGCACGGCGCGGAGTGGAAGTTCCGGGCCGTCGGGCAGGGCTATGCCTCCGGGCTGGCCGGGATCGCACAGGACTTCGGCGTCGACGTCCTCCGGCCCCAGCCGCCGGCCCCGCCGGCCGTCGCTCCCGCGGTGCCGCACGCCTCCACCGCCCCCTCACCCACCGGGAGTTCCCCCATGACCTGCTTCTTCGACCCCGGCCACGGCCCCGGCAGCACGCCCGTCACCTGGTCCCCGCAGTGGGGCGTCCCGCGCCAGATCCAGGCCTGCCCCGGCTGCGCCCAGCGCGTCCGGACCACGCCGCCGCCGTATTACACCGCGCCGCAGGCCGGTTACCCGGATCCGTACGCGCAAGGGACCCCGCAGGGTTACCCGCAGCCCGTGCAGCAGGGCTACCCGCAGCAGCCGGACCACCACCAGCAGGGCGGCGGCCGGCGGTTCGGCACCGGTGCGCTGATCGGCGCCGGCGCGGCCGGACTGGTCGGCGGCGCCCTCCTCAACGAAGCCTTCGACGACGACGAACCGGACGTCGTGGTGAACAACTTCTACGAGGAATAAGCGCAGCAGAGGAACAAGCGCAGAGGCGTGAACGCAGAGGTATGAGCGAAGAAGCGTGAGCGAAGGGGCGGGCACCGGTGTCCCGGGTGCCCGCCCCGTTCCGTGGATGCGGTGGCGACCAGGCGTCAGCCGAGCAGCTTCCGCATCCGGGCGATCTCCGCGTTCTGGGCGGTGATGATGTCACCGGCGAGCTTCTTGGCCGGGCCGTACCCGCCCTGCTTCCGCTCGGTGCCGGCCATCTCGACCGCGCCCTGGTGGTGCTTGACCATCAGCTTCAGGAACTGGGCGTCGAACGCCTTCCCGGTGGCGTTCTTCATCGTCGCCATCTCCTGGGCACTCATCATGCCGGGCATGGCCTTGGCACCCCCGTGGTCCATGCCCGCCATGCCGTCCGTGCCCTCCATGCCGTGCGTCCCGCCGTGCATCTTGGCCATGTCGTGGTCCTGGGGGACCTTCTCGCCCCAGGACTTCAGCCAGCCGGACATGGTCGTGATCTCCGGGTCCTGGGCCTTCTTGATCGTGGCGGCGAGCGCCTTGACGTCCGCCGAGCCGGCCCGGGTCGCGGCCAGGTCGGCCATGGCCACGGCCTGGCGGTGGTGCGGGATCATCTCCTGCGCGAAGGTGACGTCGGCGGCGTTGTGCTTGCCCGCGGACGGGCCCGCCGTCGCGGACGGCTGGCCGCTCGGGGCCGCGTCGTCGGTCCTGCCGCCGTCGCTGCCACAGGCGGACAGGGTGAGGGCCGCCGCGGTCACTGCGGCCGCCGCCAGCGCGGCGCGACGGATCGGAACGGTTCGGGCATTACGGGTCGCGTGCATGACGCAAAACTCCTGTGATCAGTGGATGGAAGGCGTGCTCGTCCGCGGCGCAGACCGGCCATGAGGGCGTACGGCGCTGCGCCGGGCGGGCGCGTCCTATATCCGCAGGACCTGGAGCTGGGCGAGGGAAGGCGGGGCGCGGGCCCCGGTGGTGCCGTCCGCCAACCGGTCCGCGAGCAGCACCACGCGGTCGGAGGTGCCGGTCAGGGCGGCGGGCAGCGCGGGGAGGGCCGGAGCGCCGGGAAGCGCGCCCGAGGCGCACGTCGGGTCGGCGTGGTGGGCGTGCCCCTTGCCTCCGCCGGTGTCGTCAGCGCCGTCGCCGTGGCCCGGGCAGCAGCCGTGCTGTCCGTGGTCGCGGGAAGCGGAGGCGGGGGTGGAGGTGGGCGCCGGGGCCGGTGCCGGGGCGGCCATCGCCGTTGTCGGCCGCATCTGGTGGGCGGTGTGCGCGGGGGACGCGGTGGTCGGCAGCGCACCGGTGTTCGCCAGTCCGTGCATGCCCAGCAGGCCCGCCAGCACGGTGAGGACGAGCAGCGCCTTCAGCCGCAGCCTCGGCTGCGGGGCGGACGCGGGCTCGCGGATGCTCACAAGGCCCATCGTAGGGAAGGCCGTACGGGGGCCCGCGGCGGTACCGCGCGGGCCGACTGTGAGCCGCGTCGCACAGCGGCGCCGTGAAGTCCAGCCTGCCCGTACCGGATTCATCAGGCCTTGTCGGTCATGCGGCGCCCGCGCCCGGGGAATCTGCACGGAAGCGTCACAACCTCTTCGTATCGCGTCCGAGGGGTGCCGTTAGCGTTGCTGGTCGCTCGATCCCGAGTGCGATAGTGAATTGGTCTCCGGCGTCCCTGGCGGCGCGACAGCACAGAAAGCTCGCAGATGGACTACTGCTCCTCGTGCCGCCGGAACCTCAACGGGGCACTCGTGTGCCCGGGTTGTGGTGATTACGCCCCGGACATAGCCCCGCCCGCCCACCGCCAGGCCCGTACGGGTGCCGAGGCGGCCGCGCTGTGGGAGTCCTGGCAGGCGCCGGAAACCCCGGCCGCCCTCTACGAGGACGCCATGACGCCGGCGCGGGCCGAGACGGCTGCCGCGACCGCCCCGGAGGCGGGCCTCGCGGCCTCCGAAGGCACGGACGTCCCGGCCGCCACCGGCACCGGCCAGGGCCGCGCCGCGCGGCGCCGGCAGCTGGCCCGGTGGAAGAAGTACCGCCGCCGGGCCGTGGCCGCGACCGCGTTCGCGCTGGTCGGCGGCACGGTCACCGCGACGCTGCTGCAGAACAACCGGCCCGCCACCGCCCACGCCCAGGCGTCCGCGGCACCGGACCCGGAGACCGTCTCCGCGCCCGGCACCCCGACCGCCTCGGAGGAGCCGGACGGCCGGGCCTCCCGGCACCCCGGCGACCGCGCGCCCCTGGGCCGCCACCGCAAGCCCGACGCCGGCGTCGACCACTCCTCCGCCCCGGCGGCCGCGCAGCAGCCCTCCGCCGCCCCGACACACTCCGCCCCGGCCCCCGGCGCCGCACCGCACACCGCGGCCGCACCGGCCCCGGGCCGGCACGCCGCCCACACCGACACGGCACCCGCGGCCGCCGCGCCGGCCTCCTCCGGGCAGTCCGCCCCGGCCTCGGGCGGCTCCTCGGCGCAGCAGCCCGCCGGCTCCGGCTCCGACTCGGGCTCGTCCTCGACGACCCCGACGCAGCAGCAGCCGTCGACGTCGCCGAGTTCGCCGTCCACCGAGCCGACCTCGCCGTCCCACATCTGCGTCCTCGGCGTCGTCTGCCTCTGACCGGCGGAGCCCTCGTTCAGCAGGCCCCGAGGTCCTGCCAGACGCCCCATTCGCCGGTGGTGCCGGGCTCCTCGCCGGTGGTCCACCACTTGGCCTTCCAGGTGTGGCCCCGGTGGGAGACCTGCTGGCCGCCGGTGTAGACCGCGCCGGCGGACCAGGCCGCGGCGGTGCACTGATGGCCGCTGCCGCCGGTGACGGTCAGGGCGTACGTCGTGGTGTGACTGCCGGTGGTGCCCGTAGCCGTGACCGTGAGGGTGTACGTGCCCGAGGCCGTCGCCGGGGTCGTGGCGAGGGTGAGCGTCGAGGAACCGCCCGCGGTCACCGAGGCGGGGCTGAGCGAGGCGGTGACGCCCGCGGGGGCGCCGCCGACCGTGAGCTTCACCGGCTGCGCGGCGCCCGCGGTCACCGCGGTCCGCACCGTGGTGGTGGCCGTACCGCCCGCGGCGACCGAACCGGCAGCGGGCGCGGCGGTCACCGAGAAGTCGTCGGCCGGGGCGCCCGTACCGCCCGTGAAGGGCGCGAAGACATGGGTGAAGTCCCAGGTGCTCTGCTGGATGCCGGAGCAGTTGTCCGCGGCCTTGCCGCCGGGGCAGCCGCCGTTGTCCCGCTGGAGAGCCCAGAACGACAGGGTGTTGAGGCCCTTGGCGACCGCCCAGTCGTAGACCTGGGGGGCGTTGGCCAGGGTGAACGTCTCGGCCGGGCCGAAGTCGTCGACGCCGGGCATCTCGGTGACGCCGATCATCCCCCACAGCCGGTCGTCCGGCGTGCCCGGGTGGAGCCGGGCCAGCTGGTCGTGCAGGCCCTGGGCGGCGGTCTTGGTGTCCGCCGCCATGTCGTGGGCGGCGTTGTCGTAGTAGTCGAACGTCATGAGGTTGGCGACGTCCACCCGCGTGCCGTTGCTCACCGCGTTCCGCAGCACCGCGAGACCGCTGTCGGCGAGGCCGTGGGTGGTGGTCGGCAGGGTGTAGGAGATCTCCAGGGTGCGCCCGTTGGCCGCCGCCCAGTCCTGGACCAGCTTGAGGGCCTTGTTCCGGCGGTCGATGCCGGCGGCGTTGTCCAGCGAGTCGACCTCGACGTCCATGTCGAGCCGGGCCACGTCGTAGGTGGTGACGACCTTCTCGTAGGCGGCGGCGATCCGGCTCACGTCCGTACAGCTGTCGGCGAGCTCGGTGCCGGTGGTGTCCGCGGCGTAGCCGCCGAACGAGGGGATGGCGTCCCCGCCGCGGGCCTGCAGGGTCTTGATGTCGTCGCCGAACGCGGCCGGGGAGACCGGCTTCCCGGTGTCGCCGTTCCAGTAGGGCGTGCACGAGCCCTTGGCCTCCGTCTGGAGGAAGGCCATGGTCAGGTGCTTCGCGCCCGACGCGGCGGACAGCGCGGCGGGGCTCTCGCCGGTCCACGACTCGAAGTAGGGGGCGAAGACCCGGTGCGGAAGGGGGCTCGCCGCGTGGGCGGTGCCGCCGCCCAGCGCGGTCAGGCCGGCCGCGGTCACCGCGGTGACGGCGGCCGCGAGAGCCGCCCGGAAGGAGCGCATACGTCTCATGTCCGTCCAAGGGGGTGAGGAGGGGGACGCGCCGCCAACTCCCGTTCCCGTCACGGTGGTTGGCATGGGATACGGGATAGCCCGGTGGACGACGGTCCGTCAATGGACTGGACCAAGACAGGAATAGACCAATTCGCGGGCGGCGGTGCTGCGCTCCTGCCCAGCTTTCGGGCGGCGGCCTGGACCACTCGCGCAGCCTGGACGAGGAGGACGACGGCGAGCGGCCCGACGGCGAGGACGGCGCACGAACGGCCGGAGCGGCCCACTGAGCTGACGCGCCACAACTGCCCCTCCGCGCACGGCATTCACGCGAAGGACCCCGTCGAGGCGGGGGCCGTTCGATCGCTCACCCCCGGCTGCCGGAGGTACCGTTCTGGTGTCGAGTCAGAACGGAGTCGCGTATGTCCGAGCACGCCGACATGCACATCGGCGCCCGCGTCCGCACGATCCGGAAGCGCCGTGGACTGACGCAGCGAGAACTTGCAGGTGCCTCCGGGGTGTCCGTATCCCTCATCCGGCAGTTGGAACAGGGCACGGCACCAGGCACACGCATGGAGACTGCCCACAAACTCGCGGCCGCTCTCCGTGTCACCACCACGACACTGCGGGAGCGCGACGATCAGCCCCGAGTCGAACCTGCCGAGCAGTGGCGTTCTCTCCAACTCGCCGTCCAGCTCGGCGCTGGGGACCCCTTGGAACCGCCGACGGTGAAGGGCGTGGAAGCACTGTTGCCCAGCGTGCGCAGTGCGTACTTCACCAACCGTCTCGCCGACCTCTCGGCACTCCTGGCGCCGGCATTGCGCGATGCTGATGCGCTGGGGGACTCGGCCGTTGCCCGCGGGGTCCGTGCCCATCTGCTGCAGATTGCCGGGTCGGTCCTGACGCAGGTGCGCGAATTCGACGCTGCGGAGACCGCACTGCAGCGCGCCTTGGACGACGCGCCTGACCGCTTGCGCGCAGCGGCGGTTGTCACCACCTGGAGTTGGCTTCTCGTCCGCCAAGGCCGACTGCAAGAAGCCCGGGAGCTGGCGACACGTTGGGCCGATGACGTCGAGCCACGCATGTCGAGGGCGACGCCTGAGGAGCTGGCAGCATGGGGTTGGCTTCTGATGCAGGCCTCGGCCGCGAACCTACGAGACAACCGGCGTGGCGAGGCAGCCGACACCATGCGCCTCGCGCAGTCGGTATCCGTCATGCTCGGCCGTGAGCTGCCGCGCGGCACCGAACGGCTCACGACGTGGGGCCCCACCACCGTGCGCTACAAGGCGGCCGAGCGGCACATCGTCCTTGACGAGCCGGACAAGGTCTTGCGCGCGGCGAAGCGGCCCCGCCACACACACGCTCGACAGCGGCCGGCACTGGCGGTGTCGACGGAGTACCACCGACACAGGCTGGACGTGGCGAAGGCGCACACGATGATGAGGCAGTACGGGGAAGCCGTCGACGTACTGGCCGACGTGCACGCGAACGCGCCCGAGTGGCTGGCCAGCCAGCGATACGCCCGGGACATCTTGGGCGACGTGGTACAGAAGCGCCGGACGCTGACCCCGCGGATGCGGGAGTTGGCGGACGCCCTGTCAGTCCCGTTGTAGGCGCTGGCACTTCGGGCACCAGGGCCGAGAAACTACCATTGAGGCGCTGGTCACACGCTTCTACCGTCACAACATGGACACCGAGCGTGAACAACTTGCGGCATCTGCCGTCCTCGGCTGCGATCCGATCGACGTGGAGACGATCAGCGAGACGATCCGGCGGGCGCTGCGCCTCGGCAGTGGGCGGCCGGATCCTGCCGAGCTGGCAGCGGCCCAGGAGGAGTTAAAGGGACACCTCGCCCTCCTCATCCCCCTCGCCCGACGGGAGGCCCGCCGTCTCCGCCGTCGCGGGGACGAGACCCAGGCGCGTGAGCTCGCGGCCCGCCTCGACGGTACGGAGCACCGGGCCGCACAGGAGCTCCGGCCCGACGTGCTCGCCGCACACGTACAGATCGGGCACCTCACGCGGGACTGCCAGTACCTGCTGGCCACGCACACCGCGGCGGACTGGCGATGACTCCGGCCCCGCTGGCGTTCGTCTACGACCGGTGCACGAGCCGCGGCCTGCGCGCCCGGAGCGAGCTGGACATGCGGCTGACGGGTTGCCACGCCTACGCGGACCGCATGGGGTGGGTGCTGGCCGGGCACTGGCTCGACCTCGGCGACCACTCGATGGGCACCCACCGCCCCCAGCTCGGCATCCTGCTGGACGCGATGCGGGCGGAGGCGGGCCGCCGGGATGTGCTGTGCCTGATCCACACCTGGGGCCGGCTGGCGACCGATGACACCCACCGGCAGGTGCTCCAGCGGCGCATCGTTGAGGCCGGCGGCTGGACGATCACCAGCTTCGGTGAGACCGACCGGCACGGTGCCCGCGCCGCACCGGTGGTAAGGCGGCTGTGACGGCACGTGTCCGGGCGGGCCGGACGGGGTCAGGTGGCCGACCGCGTCCGGGACTTGAGGACCTGGGTGCCGATGGCGAGGGTCACGGCGAGGAGCAGGACGTAGAAGACGCCTATCTTGCGCAGGTCGTCGAGGAAGAACCAGATGGCGGTCAGGGCGGTGAACCAGAAGGCCACCAGCGCGAATCCGCCGGAGCGTTCGTCCCGGTAGCCGGCGGCGAGGCACAGCGCGGCGACGACCGCGAGGAGCAGGGCGATGACGACGTAGTGGGTGTCCCAGTCCAGATAGCCACGGGCCAGCTCGGACCATACGGCCACGGCCTCGGCGACCGGTCCCCACACCACCGCGCAGGCGAGCCGCGCCGACCAGAGCAGCAGCACCGCACCGGCGACCGCGGCGAGCAGCGCGACCCGGGAGAACTGTCCGACCTCGATCACCTGCGAACGGGAGATGACCAGCGCCAGCACACAGCCGAGCAGCGCCACCGCGCCCTCGGCGGTGGGCCGGAAGACCACCCGGCCGGGCAACCACCGGCGCTGCGGCCGCGCGGCGCGCTCCGGGGCGGGCTCCCCTGCGGGTTCCGGCACGGCGGCCGGGCCCGAGGCGGCCGGATCCTGCGACGGGGCCGGCCCGGCCGGGGCCGCCGCCCGCGGATCGAGCGCGGTGGGGGTCGGGACGGCGGCGGGTGCGGCCGCGGGGACGGCCGCGGGTATGCGTGCGGCAGCCGGTACCGGCTCGGGAGCAGGGGCGGCGGCCGCGGTGAGGGCGGCGCGCATCGCGGCGGCGCTCGGGTACCGGCCGTCGCGGTCCTTGTGCAGCGCCCGGACGATCACCGCGTCGAGGGCGGGCGGCAGTTCCGGCCGGAGCCGGGACGGCGGGACCGGGTCGGCCGCCAGGTGCTGGTGCATGACGGAGAACGGTGAGTCCCCGGTGTACGGCGGGCGGCCGGTCAGCAGTTCGTGGAGCAGACAGGCCACCGCGTAGAGGTCGGTGCGGTGGTCGGTCTCGGCACCGTTGATCTGTTCCGGCGCGAGGTAGGCGGGCGTGCCGACCGCCACCCCCGTACCGGTCAGCCGGGTGGCCACCTCGCTGAGCGCCTTGGCGATGCCGAAGTCGACGACCTTCGCGGTGCCGGCGTCGGTGAGCATCACATTGGCGGGCTTGATGTCGCGGTGGACGATGGCGTGCCGGTGGCTGTGGTCGAGGGCGTCCAGCACCTGGCAGGTGAGGTCGACGGCCTGCGGCAGGGGCAGCGGGCCGGCGTCGAGGACCCGGCTCAGGGTGCGGCCCTCGACGTACTCCATCACCAGGTAGGGCTCGGTGGACCCGTCGGCGGGGTCCTCACCGACGTCGTGCACGGTGGCCACGCCGGGGTGGTTGAGCGCGGCCGCGGCCCGCGCCTCGCGCTGGAACCGGCTGAGGAATTCGGGCTGCCGGGCCAGCTCGGCGGAGAGCATCTTGACCGCGACGGTGCGGCGCAGCCGGTGGTCGACGGCCCGGTGGACGGTCCCCATCCCGCCCTGCCCGAGCTGTTCCACCAGCTCGTAACGCTGCCCCAACATCCTGCGCTCCACCGGGTTCCTCCACGGACCGTCACCGTTTGCACCACGGCCGAAGACGCCACCGGGCGGGGGCGGGTTCCGTACGGGGTGGGCGTGTGGGATCCCCCACTGCGGCTCCCCCTGCGGCTCTGCCGGCGGTCCGGGCAACGGTCCGGGCCGTCGCCGGGGTCGTCAGTCGCCGATGCCGATCAGCGCCAGGGTGATGTTGTCCGGCCCGCCGGCCTCGATGGCGGTCTTCCACAGTTCGAAGGCGGCCCGACCGGTGTCGTGGGCGCGCAGGAGGTCGGCGAGGGTGGGCTCGGGGACCGGGTCGGTCAGGCCGTCGGTGCACACCAGGTAGCGGTTGCGGGGGGTGAGCGGGGCGGTGGTGACGTGCGGGGTGATCTCGTTGTACGTCCGGGTGCCGCCGAGCGCCTGGGTGACCAGGGAGGTGGTGCGGTGGCCCGGGGCGAGCGGCGGGCTGTCGTCCACACTCATCCGGTGCAGGCCCTCCTCGGTCACGGACAGCACCCGGCTGTCGCCGACGTTGAAGACCACCAGGGACTCGCGCAGCACGACCGCACCGGCCACCGTCGTACCCATGGTGCCGAGCTCCGGGTCCCGGCCGGCGGCCGCGTACACCGCCCGGTTGCAGACGTCCAGGGCCTCCCGCACCGCCTGTTCGCTGCCGAGGCCGGGGCCGACCGCGGCCAGTTGCCGGACGGTCAGCGCACTGGCCACCTCGCCGGCCGGCTGTCCGCCGATGCCGTCGGCGACCGCGACCACCAGCGGGGTGCCCAGCGGGAACACCAGCGTCTGCGGGTTCTCGGTCACCGTGCCGCACAGCGTCCACGGCCCGGCCACCAGGCTGTCCTCGTTGTGGTCGCGCAGCAGCCCGGGATGGCTGAGGGCGGTGACGGTGATGTACGGCATGGCGGGTCCCGTCTGTCGGCGGCCGGCGCGGGCCGGCCGTGGTCAGCCCTGGCCGACGGTGCCGCCCAGCGTGCGGCGCCGCAGGAGCCGGGTGATGTCCTTGGCGGTGACGATCCCGACGAGGTGGCCGCCGTCGACGACCAGGATGCGCGGGCCGGTGCGCAGACCGATCCGGTCGATCGCCTCGCTCAGCTCCTCGTCCGGGGCGGCGACCGCGCACTGCGACAGCGGCACCGCCGCCTCGCGCACCCGCAGTGTGTCCCGTTCGGCCACCGGTACGGCCGCCAGCCGGCGCAGCTGCACGAGCCCGCTGGGGCGGCCCTCGAAGTCCAGCAGCGGCAGCGCGGAGTGGTGCGCGGGCACGGCCACCTCGTCGATGAACCGCTGGACGCTCAGCCAGTCGGCGCCGCTGGTCACCGGGGCCGTCATGGCGTCCGCGACCCGCAGGCCCCGCAGCTCGGTGTGGAGCGCGGCGCGGCGGTGTTCCGCACCGGCCACAACCATCACGAAGAGCCCGACGAAGACGATCCACAGTCCGCCCGGCGCCCCGCGCAGCACGGAGATCCAGCCGCCGGCCACCAGCAGGACGGCGAGCACCTGACCGCTCCGGGAGGCCGCCAGGTCGGCCCGCTCGCGGTCCCCGGTCCGCCACCACAGGACGGCCTGGACGACCCGCCCGCCGTCGAGCGGGACGGCCGGCAGCAGGTTGAAGACGCCGAGGAAGAGGTTGGCCCAGCCGAGCCACATCAGCACCACCGCGGGCACCTCCGCCCAGCCGGTGAGCTGGTGCAGCCCGATGCCCGCGCCGAGCGCGGCGCCGCCGATGAGCAGGCTGGTGAGCGGGCCGCTGACGGCGACCAGGAAGGCCGCCGCGGCGGTCTTCGGCCGGCCCATCCGGGTCATCCCGCCCAGCGCCCACAGCGTCACGTCCTCGACGGAGATCTGCTTCCGGCGGGCGGTCGCGGCATGGGCCGTCTCGTGCAGCAGCAGGCTGCCGGTGAGCAGCGCGGCACCGACGACCCCGGCGAGGGCGTAGACCGCGTCCGGACGGCCCGGGGTCCAGGCGGGCAGGGCCTGCCGGCCGAGTCCGTAGGCAAACATGACCACCAGCAGGGGCACGCTCCAGTGCATCCGCAGCGGTACCCCGGCTACCTGTCCGACACGCACCGAGCCGTTCATCGCCGTCTCCCACGCCCATTGTCGCTCGCGGGCCGCGTTCCCCGCCGGACGGACTTCGCCGGACGGACGTCCTACGCTGGTCGTACGGCCGCGAGCGCGGTCGCGCCGTCCGTACCGGGCTCTGCCGGAGGTGCGCCATGGGGCACAGCCATCACTTCCACCTTGATCAGGGGGGCCACTCGATCACCGTGAACGTCGGCCCGGGCCGGGACGGGGAGCTGGAGCTCCTCGTCGACGGCAAGGTGGTCGCGTACCGCAAGCACCACGCGCCGGGGATGAACGTGCTGACCGGCGAGCTGCCCGACGAGCCCGTCCACCCCTTCCGGGTCCTGCTGCGGCAACCGCACCTGGTGCCGTCCGTGCCGCGCTGCACGCTGGAGCTGGACGGGGTCAAGCAGCCGATGCCGGAGCGGCTGGTGCTCTGAGCCGGGGCGCGTTCGGCGGGCCGTCCCCGGGGGCCGTGCCGGCCCGATACCGGGGGCGGGCCGTGGCGCGTTCCCGGACGAGGTCCCGGGGAAGGCCCGTCCTCAACGGCGGCACCCCGGCCCGAGTTGTTGGGCCACCCGGCTGATTCTGGCCGACGAGCGTTTTACCTCCTGCGGGTTGAAGGGGGATGCGGACCGGCGGGCGCAGCACGATACGTCTGGCATCGGAACGATGAACAGGCGAGGGAGCATCGTGAGAAGACTTGCGCAGGCGGGCACCGTCATCGGGGCGTGCGGGCTGGTGCTGCTCAGCACCAACACCGCCCAGGCCGTGACCATTCCGGGTGAATCACTGCTGTCGGCGGCGGTCGGGGCCGATCTCGGCACCATCACCGGCATGGTTTCGGGGGTGGTGTGCAACAACCGCCTCGCCGATTTCCACTACAAGTCCCCCCGGGTCAACTCGCCGTCGCCGCAGCCCTGCATCAACGGGCCGGTCAAGAGCGGCAACAGCCTGCACAGCGGCAACTTCATCAACCACGGCAACCCGAACAACAGCGGCAACTTCGCGAACACCAACGGCTCGACCAACAGCGCCGACTCGGTCGCGGGCGCCTCCCAGGGCAGCGGCAACACCATCCAGAAGATCCTCAAGCTGCATCCCTGACCCGTCCGCACCTCACACAGCGGCCCCGCTTCCCGGTACGCACCAGGAAGCGGGGCCGCCGCAGTTGGCCGTCAGATCTTGGTCGATCCGGGACCGTTGTGCTGAATGTCGTTGCCGGTGTGGTTCTCGGCACCCGTCGTGCCACCACTGTCGACGTTGGTGTTGCCGTTGCTGTTGGTCGGGCTGCCGCTGTCGCTGTTGTTGCCGGACATGTGGACGTTCTGCGAGTTCTTCGTATTACCGGAGTTGACCGGTCCGTTGACGCAGACCCTGGACCGCGGCGAGCAGCGGATGATGGAGTGGAAGGAGGCCCAGACGTCGCTGTCGATCACGTTGCCGCCCGTTCCGAACCCCCCGTACCCGCCGTCCCAGGCCATGGCGGGGCTGACCCCGCCGGCGGCCAGGAGCATGCCGCACGCTCCTGCGATCACGATGCTGACACGCGTTCTCTTCTTCACTGTGCGCTCCTGCACTTCGCGGTGGATGAACCCGCGGTCTTGCTACCGGGCGGGCCCGCCTGCACCAAGCCTGAGCAACGGCCCGTCCCCCGCATTCACCCTCTCCGACCACTGGATTCACCGTGACGGCCCTCGTCCTGCCGGCACTCCGCGTCCCGGACCGCTACGCCCGAAGGCGCAGCCGCTGGCCCGGGTGGATGTGGTCCGGGCCGTGCGGGAGCCTGTGCTTGTTGAGCTCGTAGAGGGCCTGGGTGCCACCGGGGACGTGGTGCCGCTCGGCGATGACGGAGAGGCAGTCGCCGGTGCGGACGACGTAGCTCGCGCGGTTGGGGTGGTGGTACGCCGCGGCACGGACGGACGCGTGGGGCCGGGCCGGCGGGGTCTGCTGCGCCTCCTGCCCGGCGTCGGCGGGCACCTGCTGGTCCGGGGCCGTCGTCCGGGCCGTCTGCTGCGGCGGGACGGAGGCCCGCGGGGCCTCCTGGTCCGGCACGGAGGTCCGCGGGGCCTCCTGGTCCGGCACGGAGGTCCGCGGGGCCTCCTGGTCCGGCACGGAGGCCGGCGGCGCCTGCTGGCCCGAGGAGGTGGCCCGGGGGGACTGCTGGGTGTAGGCGCAGCGCGGCCAGGCGGAGAGGCCGCGGTCGCGGACGATGCGCCGGCCGACGGCGATCTGCTCGGAGCGGGTGGCCAGGTCGGCCCGCGGGGCGTAGCGCGTGCCGCCGTAGGCGCGCCAGGTGGCGGGGTCGATCTGCAGGCCGCCGTGGTAGCCGTTGCCGGTGTTGATGTGCCAGCGGCCGTTGCTCTCGCAGTCGGCGATCCGCTCCCAGTCGGGCACCGGCGACCCGGACGGCGCCGCCGCGGTGGCCCGGTGGACAGCGAGGCCGACGACGGCCAGCACGGCGAGCAGCACGGACAGGAGGGCATGAGCGGACCGCTCGGCGAGGGGCGACGGCATCACGGGATTCCTCCGCTGTGCTCCGGCTGTGCCGTGACGCGGTACTCGCCACGACCGGTGGGCACGCACCAAGTAACCCGGCAATATGGTTTTCGGCATGCCCGGCGGGTGCGACATGCGCGAGTTTCACCCGGGTGGTCCATTGCCCGTCCGGTACCGGTTCCGTAGCGGTCCCTTACCGGTGCCGTCGCCCACGCCCGCCCGCGTTATGGCCCGAATTCCGGCCAGTGGCGGAATTCCACACCGGCCGGATTCGGCCCGGATGTGGGAACGGGCATTCAGCTGACCGAATAGGCGAAGGAAGGGGCGAGCGGCAGCGGTTCCGGGGTCGCCACCGCGAACTCGTAGGAGGGGGAGAAGGTGAAGTTCCGTACCGAAACCGGAACGTCGACGCCATAGGGGCCGGGCACGGTGACCGTGCCGTGATCGGCCGGGAAGCCCGCCTCGATGCGCTCCGGAGCGATGGACAGCCCCCCGCCGGCGGCCTGCATGGCGGCGTCCTTGCGGACCCAGAAGCGGGTGATCATCCGCTCCCGCTCGGCCTCCGGGAAACGGTCCGCGGCGTGCAGCTCCCGGGCGGTCAGCACCTCGTACGGGGTGGGCGGCGGCGGGCTCCCGCGCCGCACCGACTCCACCGAGAAGCCCATCTGCCGGGCGTCCTCCCCGCAGGCCACGACCAGCAGGCCGCGGGTTCCGTACAGCTCCCAGTAGCCGGCCTCGGCCATCGCGGTGCTCACCCGGGCCGGGAGCCCGGCCAGCAGCCAGCGGCGGGAGGCGTCGTCGAGGGTGGCCGCGGAATGGCCGTTGAGCCCCAGGCAACTGTCCGGGGACAGCGCGCTGCCCGAGCCGCGGAGGGCGGCGGGCGAGCCGGCGGCGGAGGGGGAGGAAGGCAGGTACGACAGGGAGGGGGAGGGGCGCAGGGAGGACGGGGACGACGGGGAGGGGCCGTCCTCGCCGATCGGGACGATGAATATGGGGACGGGGGCGAGGGGCGCCAGGCGGGGCCGGGCGGGGTGGTGCGGGCGGCCGGGGACATCCTGGTCAAGGTGCCCCGGACAGAGTTCGAGAAGAGCGGCGTTCGTTTCCACGTACTTTCCGTCCTCCACTGGTGAGCGGTGCCAAGACTGCCCTGGGTGAGTGGCAGCCGGTCAAACAGCTGGAGTCTCCCCCTATTCCACCTACATCGATCGATACAGACAGCCCAAGGTTTGCAGATCCTCCGGATCCTTCGAGTCATCCCTCCTGCTGATGTCCGGCTACATACTTCGATGTACGGGAGACCGACCCAAATTCGGGCGCCAGGGCCAAGAGAACGGGCAACGCCCGGAAGTACTGTCCTCGTGTGTGGTTACGTCTTTTCAGAGGTACGAACGCGCGCCGCCCTCCCCTGCCGCTCCGTGACCTCAGGCTGGCCGTGGGCTTTTTCGCCGCCTGTCTGATTCTCTACGTCCTGGGCGGGTCCCGGGTGATGGGCGACATCCCCGTCTGGCAGGCCGTCCTGCCGGTGGTGGTGCTGTGCACCGCGAGCGCCTTCCGCAGCACCCTGCCGACGGCCGCAGTCTCGGTCGGCACCGTCACCGTCCTCGTGGAAATGACGTCGAGCGGCGGCCTCGGCCCGGTCCTGGTCTACACCGACCTGCTCTACGCCGCGGCGCTGTACGGCGCGCCCTGGCTGTGCCGGGTGCTGCAGTTCGGGACGGTCGCGGTCACCGTCGCCACCACCATCACCCTGATCGCGCTCAGCGACCGTTCGGAGGGCGTGACCACCGGCGTCATCGTCGCGATGCTGCTCATCTCCCCCGTATGGACCGGCATCCTGATACGCAACCACAAGGAGCGCGCCGACGCCGAGCGGGAGCGCGCCGCACAGATCAACCGGCTCGCGGAACTGGACCGCAAGACCGTCCTGCAGACCGAACGCACCCGGATGGCCCGCGAGCTGCACGACCTGGTGGCCAACCACCTCAGCGCGATCGCCATCCACTCCAGCGCGGTGCTCTCCCTGACCGAGGCCCGGCGGGCGGAGAACGGCGACACCGGGGCGGCAGGGGCGGCCGGGTCCGCAGGGGCGGCCGGGGCTACCGGGGCAGCAGGGACGGCCGGGCCCAGCACCACCGCCACCGCGGCCCCCACCGCCCCCGCTGAGGACGACCCGGTCCTGCGCGCCCTCGCCGTCATCCGTGAGAACAGCGTGCAGGGGCTGGCCGAAATGCGCCGGATGGTGGTGCTGCTCCGCTCCGACCGGGGCGTCGACGACGACTGGGACCGGCCGCAGCTCAACGCCCTGGGCGCACTGGTCGAACAGGCCCGCCCGGCCGCCGACGCCGCCGCGCTGACCCTCCACACCGAATTCCCCGAGAGCTTCCCCGAGGTCTCATCGGTGATCGAGGTGACCGCGTACCGCATCGTGCAGGAGGCGCTGACCAACGTGCTCAAGCACGCCTCGTCGGGCCGGGTGCGGATCCGCTGCGAGGCCGGCGCCGAGCAGCTCACCATCTCCGTCGACAGCCCGCTGGCCCCACCCGACGCCCCGTCCGACGGACGCACCCGGCAGCGCCCGGTGGCCCCGCTGACCAACGGCGCGGGCGCCGGGCTCACCGGCATGTCCGAGCGGGCCGCCCTGGTCGGCGGCATCTTCGACGCGGGCCCCGACCGGACCGCCCCGGGACGCTGGCGGGTACGCGCGGTGCTCCCGCTGACCCAGAACACGTAACGAACCGCAACGGGGGCGATCACGCGAGATCCGGAGGACGAGAGGTGGACCGACAGTGGAGGATCTAGTGGAGGATTTGGTGGCAGCGGAGGAGCTGCGGGACGCGCCCGAGCGGCCGTCGTGCATCCGGGTCCTGGTGGCCGACGACCAGGCCGCCGTCCGGTCCGGCCTCGTCCTCGTCCTGCAGACCGACCCCGGCATCACCGTCGTCGGCGAGGCCGGGGACGGCGAGGCGGCGGTCCGCATGGCCGCCGAGCTGCGCCCCGACGTGGTGCTCATGGACATCCAGATGCCGCTGCTCAACGGCGTCGCCGCCACCCGCCGGATCGTCGAACGGCAGCTCGCCGAGGTCCTCGTCCTGACCACCTTCGACATCGACGAGTACATCTTCGGCGCCCTGCGCGCCGGCGCCGGCGGCTTCATCCTCAAGAACGCCGAGCCGACCGTATTGGTCGGCGCCGTACGCGAGGTCGCCCACGGCGAGGGCTTCCTCACCCCGGCCATCGCCCGCCGCCTGATCACCGAATTCGCCCACCGCCCCCCGTCGGCCCGCCCCTCCCTGCCGCACGGCACCACCCAGGCCCTCGACACCCTCACCAAACGCGAACGCGAAGTCCTCGCCTGCATCGCCCGCGGCCTCCCCAACAGCGCCATCGCCGCATCCCTCAACCTCGCCGAGGGCACGGTGAAGACCCACACCAGCCGCATCCTGTCCAAACTGAACCTCCGCAGCAGGGTCCAGGCGGCGATCCTGGCCCAACAACAGGGCCTCTAGCGGCTGGCCGCTGGCCTCCGGCCTCTGCCGCACGTACCTGGCTTTCCCGCCGCGGGGCTTGGTCGCCGTTGCGCTTTGCGGCGCCGCGTACGTAGCTGTCCGTCCCGCCGCGGGGCTCACTCGCCGTAGCGCCTGCGGCGGGCTGGGTGGGTGTCGGGTGCGGTGCCAGCCCTCCAGACTTCGTCCTCCGGTCTGCCCCCTCCCGTTGGGGGATGGGAGGAGGCCGGTGGGGGCTGGGGCCCGCCCTATCCCGCGGCCGGATTCACTTCCTTGGTTCGCGCCCTCACCCACACCCGTTCGCCTCGTCGGGTCTCGGGCTGTCAGTCCTCTTCGGACGCCGGCTCCCCGACGATGAAGCCCCGCAACGGTGGCCGATCCTCACCACCGACCGCACCTTCCGCGGCCTTCATGGCGGCCACGAGATCGGCGTACTCAGGACGGGTCCACTCCATGGCGTTCCTTTCGTCGGGGGTTGGCGGCCTAACCCTTGGGCTTCGGAATCGGAACGATGGGGCCGCTGTCGTCCGAATGCTGGCAGGAAGCGGCCACGGCCACCAGGTCGTCGTCCGGCGGGCCCCAGAGATCGAGGTCGACGCTGTATCCGGCCTCCTCGATCAGGGCCGTGGAGCGCCCGATGGCGTCCTTGTTGTAGCGGCTGGGGTCCGGCGACTCGGGCCTGTGGTGAACGAAGCAGCCGAGGGATCGGCACAGATCGGCGTAGGTGTTCGTGTGCAGGATGAGGGCATGCCAGCCGGCGTCGACCACGCGGGAAGGTACGAGGCGCGCGGTGGGGAATTGGGCGCAGGCAGCGACGAACGCCAACGCCTCGGCCACGATCGCCGGAGCGTCATCCGCCTCAACGTCGGGATTGTCGGTGCGGAAGGTGGCGCACACGGACGCAAACTCGTCAGGGCGCAGTAAGGAACGGGCAGACTTACCCATGTGGTTCTCCTTCGGTGGGGTGTGATGCCTCTCGGTGAGGCCCGTGCCCGTCCCGGTCGAGCTGTCCGGCCAAGGAATTCCGCCGGGACGGGGGTCTCCTACTGACCGCGGTTACCAGCGCGCCGGCCGAAGACGCGAGCAACGGTCTCCGCTACGTCCGCACTGAGCCGGGGAGCGCAATTCCCGCAGAGGGTTTTGATGACGCAGGGGCCGGTAGCGGTGTCGATAATGACGTCCCGCAGATCGACCGTGCTGCCGCAGTCGCAGCGCGCGGAGTCGGTCACCGTCCGCCTCCGGTGATGCCGACGGCGAGCACGAGCACCAGAGCAGCCAGGTATGTCACGTGCGTGACAATCCTTGCGATCGCACGCTGACACGGCGTCATGCGAGCCTGTCCACCAGCGCGGCGCGGGCACTGTGATGGTCGCTCTCGCCGAACGTCGTACACGTCCAGCCGCCAGCCTCGACGATGCGCCGCTGAAGCAACTGCCGGTGGGTGTCATCGGTCGCCAGCCGGCCCCAGGTGTGGACCAGACACAGCACCTCTCGGCGCCCGCGCTCCTTCCGCATGGCGTCCAGCAAAACGGCGAGCTGCGGTCGCTCCGTTCGCATCGCCTCGGCGCCGAGGTCCACCCAGCGGCTCGCAAGCACCCACCCCATGCCGTCCGCATAGGTGTGGCAGCCGGTCAGACGCATGTCCAACTCATCGCGAGCGCGCACCCCACGGCTCGTGCACCGGTCGTAGACGAACGCCAGCGGTGCTCGGTCACCGGGCGGGGCGATATTTCGACTGGAAGGCATAGCGGCTCCTGGGCGCACCGTCGTTCGGCTCAACGTCCCTTAAGAATCGTCCTGTTGGCACCGCGCATCGAGGACTTCCAAAGGACTTTTGCTTGCGGCAAAGGGGACTTACGTTCCCTTGAACGGGTGATGAGTGGCCAGCACGAGGACTCCAGAGGGACACTGACTCACACCCACGATGGAGGTGCACTGTGCCGCGTGCCGCAGGAAACTCCCGACTCAAGTCCGCCCGTCTGGCGGCTGGTTACCCCACCCAGCAGGCCTTCGCCGAGGCGCTCGGCGTCGACGTCCGACAGGTCCGCCGCTGGGAGTCCCAGAAACCACCATGGCCGCACCCGGACATGCAACAGCGCCTCACGGACCTCACCGGCCAGGACGTGAAAGCTCTCGGTTTCACTCCACCCACCGGCCGTGACCACCCGCACGGGCAACGGCGGCTCCAGCCTCTCCCGTTGCGGTCTTGGGGCAGCCACCGACCGGTCGTTCCTTCCCAGTCCCCCGTGCCGATGCAGCCTGCCTCGGTGGCGGTCGACTTCGAAAGCATCACCCGTTCTCACCGTCGCATGTACTGGTCCCTAGCCCCAGCTGCCCTGCACGCGGGCATCGTTGCCCACGCGGAGCTCGGCTGTTCCCTGCTCACCGAAACCGCCGGCCGGACACGTCGCACCGTGGCCGCCGCTCTGGCGGAGACATGGCTGCTCGCAGGCCGGATCGAGTTCTTCGACCTCGACCTCAAAGAACCCGAAGAAGCCGGCGCTACGCTACTTCGGGCGCTGCAAGCTGCCGGCGAGGCAGACGACGCCCTGCTCGGCGCAGCGATCCTCGCTCACGCCGCCTTCATCCCCGGCTGGGCCGGAAACCGCGAGGCCTCGGCAGAGCGCATGGTGGCCGCTCGTACGTACGCCCGTCGTGGCCCGGCCTCGGCCGAGTTCCTGGCATGGCTCGACGCCGTTGAAGCCGAGTGCGAGACGAGGTGCGGTAATGCACGCACGGCTCTGCACTTGATCAACCACGCCGAGGACACCCTCAAAGCCGGGTCCGAGCACCCCACACCGGCCTGGATGGACTGGTTCAGCCCGGTACGACTGGCAGCGTTCAAGGGAAACACCCAGCTGAAGGCAGGGCACCTGCCTCAAGCGCGCACCACCTTGCTCAGCGTCCTGGAGAAGCTGCCGGCCTCCGAGGACAAACAACGCACCGTTGTCTACGGCGATCTGGCCGCTGTAGAGGCAGCAGCCGGCCAGCCGGAGGAAGCCTGCCGGTATGCCTGTCTGGCCCTCGATCAGCTGGAAACGACCTGGTACGCGACGGGCATGGACCGGGTCCGGGAAGTGCGCCGGGCGCTGGCTGCACACCAGCACGAGCAGTGCGTCCGGGACCTGGACGACCGGCTCTACGGGTGGACCACGACGGTCAGTGCTCTTGCCCGTTGAACTTCGCGATCAGCTCTGACAAGTCAGCAAGAGACTCGATTCGGAACGTCGGAAGATCGCGAGCCTCCGCCGTGTTCCACTGGATCGTCGCCCACGGGCCGCGGTGAATGAGCGCAGTGTGCATCCCCGCCGCCGCGCCCGGCCGCAGATCGTTGTCCACCCGGTCGCCGACGTAGAGGATCTCGGAGCTTTCGTACGGCACGACTTCGGCGACCCGCTCGAAGAAGAGCAGGTCCGGCTTACTGGCACCCCAGTCGTCCGATGTGCCGATCAGGTCGACATCCTCCGCGAACAACTCCCGGAGGATCTTTCCCGCCCGTACGGTCTGATTGCCTGCGATGCCGAGCCACAGCCCCTCTGCGCGCAGCTGCGCAAGCGCGGGCCGCACGTCCAGGTAGAGGTCGCTCTCGTCGAAGTGCTCCGGCTGACCGGCATCCGCCCGGGCTTGCCGCTGCTCGTAAAGATCAAACCCGGGCGCGAACTCCTGGAACGTCTCCCGGTAGTCCCGGCCCTGCGCGATGACTGCACCGAACATCGCCGCAAACGTGTGCCGGGGTACACCGAGCCAGTCGGCCCACGTTCCGTACTCCCGCGTCTCGTCGACCAGACATTCCCCGACATCGAACACCACAGCCCGAATCATGCGAGCACCTTACTGACCCGGTCCCATACATCGTTGACCGAATGGTAGGGGTGGGTGGTGGGGGTGGAGCGCTTGCTCAGCGCACGCGGTTCTACCCGCCCACGTACGCCGCAGGGAGCTGCACACGCTGGTGCGGCTACCGGCCTGCCGCCCGTTGAGGCGCGAGCCCTCCGCCCACGGCGCGCGCGTAAGTGATCACGTGTCCCCCACCGGCCCCTTCCCACCCACTCACGGGAGGGGACAGACCGGAGGACGAAGTCTGTAGGGCTGGCACCGCACCCGACACAAAACGCCCGCCGCCAGGCGCAACGGCGGGCGAGACCCGCGGCGGGACGGCCGACAACGTACGGGGCGCCGCAAAGCGCAACGGCGAGCAACAACCGCGGCGGAACAGCCCACTACGTACGCGACGCCGCGCAGCGCAGCGCAAGGCCGCCCCTACCCCTTCCCCTCCCCGCCGTGCTCTCCCCCGCGTGCCAGAGGGGTAGTGGCCCAGCCCTGTTCCAGTAGGGCGAACAGGTCGCGTACGGCCTGGGCCGGGTCAGGGCTGGTGCTGGCGAGGCTGGGGATTTCGAGGGCGAAGCGGGCGAGGCCGGTGATGGCGAGGTCGTCCGGGGGCAGCCCGGTGGCGTCGGCGAGAGCGGCGGCCAGTGCCTTCTCGTGGCGCGACCACATGCGCCGGGCGGCATCCCGCAAGGCGGGGGTGGATTCGACGAGGACGAACATGGGGTCGTCGGTCCGCAGCGCCGTACGGGTCTGCACCAGGTGGTCGCGCAGGGCGTGCAGGACAGGCTGACCGGGGGCCCGGTCGCGGACGGCGGCGACCAGGGCGCTCTCGATGTCCGCGTCCAGGTCGAAGACGAGGGCTTCCTTGCTGGGGAAGTGCTTGAAGAGCGTGCTCAGCGAGACGTCGGCCGCCTCGGCCACCTCGCGGACGCCGACGTTGTCGAAGCCGCGTTCCGTGAACAGCCGCAGTGCGGCATCCGCCAGCGCCTGCCTGGTCCGGGCCTTCTTGCGCTCACGGCGCCCGGTCGTCGTCTCGGCCATGGCTCCCACCCTACCCCACCTAAGGGGATTCGATTGGAAAGGCAGTCAGATCGGAAATCGGAGCGGTTGTACTTTTGGAGCTGCTGTGCTTCTGTGGGTCGGGTGAGCCACCGGAACGGACCTCACTGCCGGAGCCCGGGGCTGGCAGCACGCACCCTCTCTATCCGTGGAACGGAGCTTGGCCCTCATGTCCAGCAAGTCCTCGACGTCCATCACGTCCACCACCCCCCGCATCGCGATCGTCGGCGCCGGTCCCGGTGGTCTCGTCTGCGCGCGTGTCCTGCAGCGGCACGGCGTGCCGGTCACGGTCTTCGAGCGCGAGAACGACCCCCACTCCCGCTCGCAGGGCGGCACCCTCGACATCCACGAAGAGACCGGCCAGGTCGCCCTGCGCGCAGCCGGCCTGTTCGACCGGTTCCTCGCGTTGTCCCGGCCCGAAGGCCAGCAGTGGCGCCTGTACGACCGGCACGCGGCGCTGATACGTCACGACCGGGCCGGCGAGGGCGATCTGAGCAAGCCGGAGATCGACCGCGGCCGGCTGCGCGCCCTCCTGTTGGACTCCCTCGCCCCCGGCACCGTCCGCTGGGGCCACGGCGTCAGCGCCGTCACCCCGCTGCCCGACGGCACCGCCCGCCTGCACCACCACGACCACACCACCGAGGACTTCGACCTGGTCGTCGGCGCCGACGGCGCCTGGTCCCGGGTACGCCCCGCGCTCTCCGACGCCCAACCCTCCTACGCCGGGATCACGATGGTGGAGATCCACTTCGACGACGTCGACCACCGGCACCCCGGCATCGCCCGCCTGGTCGGCGCCGGCACCATGTCGGCCAAGGCGGGCCGCCGCAGTCTGGTGCTGCAGCGCAACAGCAACGGGCACGTCCGCGGCTACGTCATCTTCCGCGGGCCCCAGGACTGGCACGACGGCCTCGACCTCGCCGACGCCGACGCCGTACGCGCCCGCCTCCTTGCCCAGTACCAGGGCTGGGACGAGAGCCTGCTGGACATTCTGCGCGACAACGAGGGCGCTTTCGTCAACCGCCCGATGTTCGTCCTTCCCGTTCCCCACAGCTGGCAGCGGGTCCCCGGCATCACCCTGCTCGGCGACGCCGCCCACCTGATGCCGCCCGTCGGCGTCGGCGCCAACCTCGCCCTGCTCGACGGCGCCGAACTCGCCCGGGCCGTCATCGGCCACCCCACCCTCGACCAGGCCCTCGACGCCTACGAGAGCGTCATGTTGCCCCGCGCCACCGAGAACGCGAAGACCGCCCAGCAGATGCTCACCAGCCTCATGCCCGACACCGACTCCGACGTCGCCGCCTTCCCCGACACCCAATGGCCGTCCGGCGCCCACCCCGCACCCGCGCAGTAGGTGGACGGATCACCTGCACCCCCACCGGCCCCTCCCCACCCCCAACGGGAGGGGACAGACCGGAGGACGAAGTCCGGAGGGCTGTCACCGCACCCAGACAACAAACGCCCGCCGCTGGGGGTACCTCCCACGCCCTTTAGGCAGTGGGGGAGTAACGGCGAGCAACACCCGCGCCGGGACAGCCGGCTACGTAAGCGGCGCCGCAAAGCGCAACGGCGAGCAACCACCGCGGCGCTGCAGCCGAGTACGCAGGGACGTCAACCGTCGGCCAGCAAGCGCCGCGCAATCGCATCGTTCTGCCGGAAGAAGATCGCGTCCGTCCCCGGGCGGGGGAACTGCGCCGGCCCCACGATGACGCGGTCGGCATGCACGACACCGTCGGCATCGACCGGGTGCAGGTCCGGGCCGGACAGGCGCAGTTCGCCGGTCGGGGTGCCGTCCTCCGCGCGGGCCTCGGTGAGTTCGCCGCGGGAGAGGAGGGCGCGGAGCAGGGGGTCCGCGATGCGGTCCGGCGTGGGGGCCGACAACCGGGCGTCGAGGAGGAGGGCGGCCTCGTGGGCGGCGCCGGGCACGGCGGGGCTGGTGGCGCGGAAGACCGGGACGGTGGCGTCCGTGGCGGACGTCGTGGTCTCCACCCGCATCTCCGGGCCCACGAACACCACCACCCCCGCCTCGGCCAGCGCGAGCAGTTGCTCGGCGCGCAGGGGCGGGGGGCCGGAGCTGAGGTACGTGCCGAGGGCGAACCGGGTGAGCGCGTCGGCCAGTTGGTCACCGGCCAGGTCGCCGGAGCGCCACAGGTCCTCGATGACCGCGCCGGTGCGCTGGAGGCCGTCCACCAGGGCGGTGGTGACGGCCCGGGCCGGGCCGGTGCGGTGGTGGTGGGTCTCGGCGAGGTGCGTGTGCAGCCAGCGCTGGAGGCCGTCGGTGTCGGGGAAACGGCGGCCGGCGAGCGGGGCGGACAGGCGGTCGAGGTCGAGGCGGTCGGCGGGGTCCGGAACGGCCTCGCGGGCGAGCTTGGCGAGGCGGTCGGCGTCGGTGAGCAGGAGCGCGTACTGGGCGTCGAAGTCGGCCCACGTCATCCGGGTGCGGGCGGGCTGGTCGGCGAAGAGGGCGCGGTAGTGGCACCAGCCCAGCTCGGCCAGGACCAGCGGCCAGATGTCGCGGCCGAAGGTGGCGCCGGGCCGGGACAGCCGGGCGCGGCAGGCCTCGGCGGTGGCGAAGCGCGGGGCGGCGGGACGGGACGGTGCGGCGGCGCGGGCCGGCTTCGGCGGGAGCGGGACACCGCGGCGGGAGCCCGCGTACAGGCGGGGCTCGCGGCCGGAGGGCAGGTAGCGCAGCCGGCCGTCCGGGGTGCGGTCGAAGCGGCCGCCGCGGCCCTCCGTCAGCAGGGCCAGGCAGTCGATGAAGACCAGGCCGAGGCCGCGGACGACGACCGGCGCGCCGGGCGGGATCGCGGCCAGCGCGGCGGGGTCGGCGGGGCCCGGCCCGATGCGGGTCAGGCCGGACGGTGCGGGCCCGGTACGCACGTCCGGATGTCCTTGCGCGAGGACCACCCGGTCGGCGAGGAAGGGCGGTTCGGCGGAGTCGAGGACCACTTGCTGCCGGGTGCCCGGTGCCGCACCGTCCACCGGCGTCCGGCGCAGGTCGATCGCCCGGGCCCGGTGGACGTACAGGCGGACCGAGGAGGGCCGCCCGGCCGTCACCGTCTCGAAGAAGTGGCGCAGATAGCGGCCCTGGTCGCGGCGGGCGGCGTAACCGCCGTCGTGCAGCGGGCCGGTCAGCCAGTCGGCGGTGGTGGGGCCGGGGCGCGGCGGGCCGGCGCAGGAGACGCTCGCGTCGGGGTAGAGGGTGACGTGCTCGGCGGCGGAGTTCATCCACAGCAGGCCGGGCTGGTCGGTGCGCCAGGTGCGGCCGGCGCCCGGCGGGTACGGGTCGACGAGGTGCAGGTCCAGGGGCCGGTCGCCGTACAGGGCGGGGACGTTGGCGAGGATCCGCTCGACGAGTGAGGTGCCGCGGGGGCCGCAGCCGATGATGCAGAGGGAGCGGGCTGCCGGACCCGTGCGGTCGTTCAACTCGGCTCTCCCCCCGAGGAGTTGGGCTTCGCGGAAAAAGGGACACCCGGTGGCCCCGTGCCGGGAGCACGGGACCACCGGGCATCGGGTCAGCAGCCGGTGCTGACGGTGGAGCCGAGCGCCTGGGCCTCACGCTCGCCCGGCACCTCCAGACCCTGAAGATCCATGACAGTCATCTCGAACCCCTCCCTTCCGTTGTCCGTTCCGGATGCGTACAGTGCGTAGGACGACACCGAACTCGGTGTCAGCAGCCGCCGCTGACGGTGGAGCCGAGCGCCTGAGCGTCACGCTCGCCCGGCACCTCCAGACCCTGAAGATCCATGACCGACATGTGAACCTCCCTCCGGGGGGTGAGCAGGAGTGGTGGACAGCGCTACTGACGTATCAGGTGCCGTTGCGGGACACCTGGACCCGACGGGCCGTGCAATGACGGTGCACGGCCCGTCGGCGTCATTCAGCAGCCGGTGCTGACGGTGGAGCCGAGCGCCTGGGCCTCACGCTCGCCCGGCACCTCCAGACCCTGAAGATCCATGATGGTCATTTACGACACCTCCCTTCCGTTGTCCGCAGTGCCCGCCGGCCCGGTCGGGACGGTGGGGGTCGTGGTGCCGTGGGCACCACGGGCGCGCTCCGGGACGGCCGGTGAACCGGCCGCGGCGGACCGCGGGTCAGGGAGGAACGGGAGCAGTGGTGTGCCCCGTTCGGCGGCGGAGAGTGCCAGCAGTACGCCGGCCCCGCCGGTGGCCACGTCCATGGAGATCCGGGCCCGGCCGTCACAGGGGAAGACCGTTGCGCCGTTCAGCGTCATGGCGTGCTGGTGGAGATTGGTCAGATGGCGGTCCAGGTACCGCTCGGCGGTCTCCGGTGGCCAGGGGGCCTGCGCGCGGAGGGTGGCGAGGGTGCCGATGAGACCGGCGCGGCCGCCCCACAGACCCGACTCGATGACGAAGTCGGAGGAGCAGGCCCGGAGCAGACCCGGTAGGGCCTCGCGGAGCCGGGCGTCGTCGCGGTGGCGGAGGAGTTCGGCCGCCACCAGGGCGATGCCCGCGCTGCCGTTGTCGAGGTAGGGCAGCAGGCGGAATCCCTCGTCGACCTGGAGGGTGTCCTGCGGGCCGGGGCCGCAGCGGTCGAGGTCGCGGTGGACCGCGCGGAACGCCTCGTCGAGCAGGGCCGGGTCGCCGGTCGCCCGGTGGGCGCGGAGCAGGAAGAGCGCGGGGCCCGACCAGCCGTACATCAGACCGGCGGCGTGGGTGGAGCCGCGCCGGCGCTTGTGCTCGACGGGTTCGGTGCGGGCCGTGGCGAGCCGCGCGGTGACGCGGTCGGCGAGGCCGAGGGCCTGCTGCCGCAGGGCGTCGTCGTCCAGTGCGTCGGCGAAGTGCAGGAGGTTCAGGCCGACGCCGGACAGACCGCGGTAGAGGCTGGGGCAGTGGCGTACGGAGAGCCGGTCGGCGGCCCGGTCGAGGGCCTTGAGGGCTCCTTCGTGGTCGCCCAACTGCCGCAGTACGTAGGCGATTCCGTGCAGGCCGTCGTAGAAGCCGGTGCGTTCGGCGGGGACCCGGTCGACGGCGGCGCGCAGCCAGGTCGCGCCCTCCTCGTCGCGTTCCCCGAGGGCGGTGTGCCGGGCCCACAGGACGCCGGCGGCGCCGTGTGCG
Source organism: Streptomyces sp. NPDC048197 (assembly GCF_043202395.1). NCBI lineage: Bacteria > Bacillati > Actinomycetota > Actinomycetes > Kitasatosporales > Streptomycetaceae > Streptomyces > Streptomyces sp. NPDC048197. The sequence continues at coordinate 674,765 of NZ_JBIDAJ010000001.1, read as the reverse complement.
AAGCCCGCGCCGCCCTCGGCGAACTGCGCGAAGTCGCCGGGGTGGAGCCGGTCGGTGCGGTGCGGGGTGGCGCTGTCGCGCAGGCCCCGGCCGATCGAGGTCAGGAGGTCGGAGGGCGGGAAGGTCTCCGGCAGGCTGCGCAGCGGCGACGTGGTGTTGTCGTTGGGGGCGAGCTGGGGGGCGAGCCGGGACACCAGGTGGCCGGGGAGGCCGAACCTGCGGGCCGCGGTGTCGAGCAGTGCCGACGCCTTGTCGGGGGCCAGACCGCCGAGCGCGGCGAGCGGCAGGAAGAGCCACAGGGCGATCGCGGCCAGTGCGTAGTGGTCGCCGTCCGCGCCGGTGGCGTCGGCCCGGTGGAAGCCGGGGGCGCCGAGGCTGCTGGGGGTGGCCAGGTCGATCCCGTCGGCCACCTCGAAGTCCAGGAGGACCGGGACGTCGCCGGGCTGGATGATGAAGTTGCCCGGGTGCAGGTCGCCGATGCGGACCCCGCGGTCGTGCACCGAGGCGATCAGCTGCTCGATCCGGCCGAAGAGGGCCAGGGCGCGGTCCCGGTGGGCGGCCACCGCCGCCTCGTCGGGTTCGGGGACGGTCAGCGGGTAGATCCCGGCGAGCCAGGACTGGAAGTCCTGCCCCTCGATGTCCTCCAGGACCAGGAAGAGGTGCTCGCCGGCCTGGAAGGTGCCGAAGGTGCGGGGGATGCCGGGCAGTCCGGCCAGCCGGGTCAGGATCCGGTGCTCGTGGGCGAGCCGGGCGATCGCGTCCCGACCGACGCCGTCGGTGCCCGAGTACGGCCGGCCCTCCTTGAGGACGACGCTGCGCTGTCCGGCACCGAGGGCCTGTTCGCCGGCCGGTTCGGCGCGGTAGACGCCGCCGCCGTGCGAGAAGTGCAGCGCGCCGGTGATCCGGTACGGGAAGTCGTCCACGGCCTGCCGGGCGGCCAGCGAGTCCTTGAGGACGTCGGGCACGGTGACCCAGTCGGGGGTGTGGAAGACCGGGGTGCGGCGGTCCGGTTCGAGCGTCCCGTCGGGGCGCCGGAAGGCCGTGACCAGCTCGCCGTCGGCGTCCTCCACGTAGCGGGTGCGGAATCCGCCGTAGCGGACGTACAGCGGGCCCTGGCGGAAGCGCAGGTCGGTCAGGACGTACGGGCCGGGGCGGCCGCCGATCAGCGCGTCCAGTCCTTCGAGGGTGCGGGCCAGTTCGGCGTCGTCCGCGGGGTAGACGGTCAGCAGCTTTCCGGCGGAGGAGCGCTGGGCGTACTTGCGGCTCAGGGCGCGCAGGACGTTGGCGCTCTTGAGGTACTTGAAGGCGATGCCGTGCCGGGCGCAGTAGTCGGCGACGTCGGCGATGGTGCGGGGCGCGTCGTCGGGGGACGCGCTGACGTGGATCTTCCAGCCCTGGTCGGGGAGCCGGTCCTGGGGCGGACGGCAGAAGGTCCAGGCCTCGTTGTCGTCGCGGGTCCAGCCGTCGGGCAGCGGCGGGGCGGGGAAGCGGGTGGCCTCCAGGTCCCAGTTGCCGGGCCAGTCGAAGAAGGTGCGGTCGGCCAGGGCGAAGCTCTCGGCGCCGTCTCTCATGCGGCACCCCGCTCGGCCGGCACGACCTCGCCGAGGGTTTCGGCGTCCGGTTCCAGGTAGGGCGTGAGCGCGGTCCGGCCGGCCGTGGCGAGGTGCGCGGCGAGCACCGCCCGGGCCTGCACCTTGTCGTCCTCGGACACGAAGTCCGCCAGCCCGACGGCCAGTACGCGGTTGTCCTCGCTGGGCTTGAGCGAGGCGTAGTGCTCCTCGCGCAGCAGGCCCCACACGATGGCGTCGTGGTACTCGCCGTCGAGGTAACAGTGGTCCCGCAGGATGCCTTCGACCACGAACGGGGTCTTGGTCATCAGCCGGATGATGCCCTTGTTGTAGCCGGCCGTGGTGACCTGCACGCGGTGGGCGTCGAGCTGGTGGAAGAGGTAGTCGACGAGCAGGACGACGGCCTCCGCGCCGTAGCCGCGGCGCCACAGTTCGGGCGAGCCGATCGCGCCGCCGACGGTCCAGCCGCCGATCCGGCCCGAGCGCTGGTAGCTGACGGTGCCGATGCGGGTGCCGTCCTTGGTGCGGATCACCAGGTGGTGGACCCGGCCGGAGCGGTTGGCCTGCTCGACCTCGGTGGCGCCCAGCAGCTCCCAGTCACCGCTGAGTACGGCCGCCGGCGAGCCGGGGCGCAGCCAGGAGGCGATCGCCGCCCAGTCGTCGTCGCCGGGCCATTCCAAGGTCACCAGTCGTCCCTGCATGGTGCGTCTCCTCCTTCAGTGGTCTCGTGGGTCAGCGGGTGTGGTCGTCACGGGTGCGGTGCCCGGGGGCGCGTACGGGGTCAGGTGCGGAGTCATGGGCGGTAGCGCTTCAGGACGAGGACGGCGTTGTGGCCGCCGAAGCCGAACGAATTGCTCAGCACCACGTCGCCGTCCCACTCCCGGGGCCCCTTGACGACCAGGTCGAGGTCGTCGTCCTCGGGGTGGTCGCAGTTGCGGATCGGCGGGATCGTGCGGTCCCGCAGCGAGAGCACCGCGGCGGCCGCCTCGGCGGCCCCGGACGCGCCGAGCATGTGCCCGGTCATGCTCTTGACGGCGGTGACCGGCGTACGGCGCAGCTGGTCGGGGCCGAGCACTTCGCGCAGCGCGGCCGCTTCGATGCGGTCGTTGAGGACGGTGCCGGTGCCGTGGGCGCTGACCTGCCCGACGTCGCCGGGGGTCAGGCCCGCGTCGGTGAGCGCCCCGCGCATCGCGCGGACCGCGCCGGCACCGGTCGGATCGGGGGCGGTGGCGTGGTGGGCATCGGTGGTGGCGGCGTAACCGGCGACCTCGGCGAGGATCGTGGCACCGCGGCGTTCCGCGTGGCCGGCCTCCTCCAGGGTCAGGACGGTGGCGCCGACGGCCATCACGAAGCCGTCGCGGTCCCGGTCGAAGGGCCGGCTGGCGCCTTCGGGATCGTCGTTGCGGCGGGACAGCGCCCGGGCGTTGGCGGTACCGGCCAGATCGGCGGCGGTCAGGGAGTCGTCGGTGCCGCCGGCCAGGACCACGTCGGCCCGGCGGTGGCGGATCAGCTCGGCCGCCTCGCCGAGGGCCACCGCGCCGGTCGCGCAGGCCGCGGAGACCGCGCAACTGGGGCCGCTGATGCCGTACTTGATGGACAGCAGACCGGCCGGGTGGTCGATGGCGGTGAGGACCGAGTGGTACGGCGAGACCCGCCGCGCGCCCTGGTTCTTGAGCACGTCGTACTGCTGCTGGATGGCGTGGGCGGCGCCGTAGCCGGAGCCGATCACCGCGGCGAAGCGGTACGGGTCGACGTCGCCCTTGGCTTCGAGGCCGGCGGCCCGCATCGCCTGGCCGGCGGCGACCACCGCGTACTGCGTGAAGAGGTCGGTGCGCCGGACCTCCTGCGGGGTGAGGAAGCCGGAGCCGGCCGGGTCGAAACCGGTGAGGTCGCCGCCGATCCGGACCGGAAGTCCGGAGGTGTCGAAGCGGGTGAGCGCGGTGACACCACTGCGGCCGGCGAGGAGGGCGGTCCAGAAGTCTTCGGTGGTGTTTCCCACGGGGGACACCACGCCGCAGCCGGTGACGACGACGCGCCGCCGATCCGTGCGTAACTCCATGAAACGCCTCCTGTTTTTCTGCCCCGTTGTCACGCTCGGGGCGTCCTCATGACCAGAAACATGACAGCTGAGTCATCAGCTTGTCAACAGGTTGCGTGGAGGAGGGTTCGTCAGGACCCTCCGGCGAAGCGGACCATCAGGCCTCGCACCAGCGGAAACGCTCTCAGAGTCATGACAGGTTGAGTCAGGAAAATTGACTATGGCGGCGGTTCGAGGGGCCGGGAAGGGGGCCGGGTCGCGATGGGCGGGCTCCGCGAGGGCGCGCGTCCCACGGCCCCCGGGTAGGGCCCGGCGTACATAGAAAGTGACAGACCGCGGGCGGGAAAGTGCCTACCTGCGGACGATCCGGAGGCTGCCTCGCGACGGGACGCTGGTATCTGCACCGCCCCGCGCCGACCGGCCGGGGCGCCAACACCGGGACCACCACCGGGCGAGGAGACAAGGGAACCGATGAAGGGTTTTGCGGTAGGCATTGTTCTGGCGGTCATCGGGCTGGTCCTGTGGCTGACCACAAAGGAAGTCGAGACGCCGATCTTCTCCCTGTCCAAGGCGGGGCTCATCCTGGCGATCGTGGGCGGCGCGGAGGCACTGTTCGCACTGCTCGGATTGGGAAAGAAAGCTAATAAATGAATGCGTCAATTACCCGCAATAACGACATAAGGGCATAACACCCCAGGGCCCATAGCGCCGCCGCGGCGTCTTTCCGTCCCGGCGGTCGCCGGGCCACTTTTGCGACCGGTCGCACCGCAAATTCCGTTCACCGGCCACGTATATGCGGACCGCGGGCTTGCTTTTGCGCTCAACCACCATGGTGCCGATGTGGCCGTCCGCCGGGCTTTTCCGGCCGCCGGCCGCGCATCTGCGATTGCCGGGTTTGCTTTCGCATTCGCCGGGTGCCCGCGACGGGCCGCTTTCGCGCTCGCCGGACGTCCTCGACCGGCCGCTCACACGCTCCTCGGAGCGTCGGCAGAGCGGCTCCGGAGCGGCTTCAGGGCTGCGGAGAGAGCTGCGGGAGGGCTACGTGAGGGGCTGCGGAGACGGCTACCGAGCGAGCCGCGCGAGGGCCGCTTCAGAGCTGCTTCAGAGGTGCTTCACGGCTGCCGCAGAGCTGTCTCAGAGCTGCTCTTGCGGCTGCCGGTCGCGGCTTTCGGTGAGCTGGACGAGCCGTTCCCGGGCCCGCTCGGCGTGCCGGTACGCCTGGGCCCGGCGGAACAGGTCGGCGGACTGCCGGTAGTGCCCGGCCGCCCGCTCACGCTCTCCCACCCGCTCGCACGCCGCCGCGATCTCCCAGAGTGCGGCGGCCTTCTCGTGGCTGCGGCCGGTCTCGGGCAGCGCGGCCAGTTCCTCGCCCAGGGCGATCAGCCGGTCCCGGTCGCCGGACACCTCCGCGCAGACCGCGTCCGCGGTGGTGAGCCAGAGCGGGAACTCCGGCTCCTGCGCCACCGAGGCGACCACCAGCCCGCGTTCGACGATGCTGCGCGCCGCCGCCGGCTCACCGCGGTGCAGCAACAGCAGGGCGTACTGGCCGTTGACCTTCTCCCACAGCGGGAACCCGGCGGCCGGGGTGACCCGGCGCGCGCAGGCGCCCAGCAGCTCGGCGGCGCGCTCCCACTCGCCGCGGTCGCGCAGCGCGAGCGCCCGGTGCAGATCGATGGCGGCGCGCGGCCCGGGAAGGACGCCGTCGGCCGGCGGGCGGGGGTGCTCGGGCTCGGGAGCCCAGTCCGGGCAGCCGCTCCAGTAGGCGCAGCGGGTGAGCACGTCGAGGACGAGCAGCAGGTGGAAGCCGGTGCCGGGGCCGGTGGCCGGGCCGGTGCCGGGGCCCTGGGCGGTCCGGCGGTCGGTGCATTCGAGGTAGCCGGTGAGGGCGTAGCGCAGCCCGTCCTGCACCCGGCCGGCCGATTCCAGCAGGTCGGCGAGGGCGATCAGGGCGCGCAGCCGGGCCTCGGCGTACGGCGCGGGGGCGAGGGTATCCAGCATCCGCAGCAGGACGTCGGCACCCTCGTCGGCGCGGCCGAGCGAGCCCAGTATTTCGGCAATGGCGAGCTGTGCCTCGGTAAATACGTCGTCCTGCCGGCCGGCGGGCTCCATCGAGGCCAGTGCGCGGAATTCTGAGAGCGCTCCCTCGGCGTCGCCGCCCTCCCATTGCCGGCGGGCCGCGACCAATCGTCCGACCAGGTCCAGCCGGCGGGCCAGGCCCGGGCTTTCGGCCGGCTGGGGGCTGCTGGAGATTTCGTCCACGCCGACGCCGAGGCGGGCCGCGAGGATCTTGAGCGCCCGGCCACTGGGAATGCGCTTCCCGCGCTCGACCAGCGAGATGTAGCTGGACGACATTTCGGACCCGGCGAGGTCGTGCTGCGTCATTCCCGCGCTGACCCGAAGCTCTTTGATTCGCCGCCCGGTGTCCGCCAGCTCAGGCATTCGACAAACCCTCCGGATTTCGAACAGTGGATGACTCCGGCCGGTCGGATCAAATCGCCGAGTCACAATGAGTGCTGGGTACTTTACCAAGTAGTCAAGAAGAAGTCGACCGATATTCGGATTCCTTCACCGTTCTTCACCGGGGGTCACCGAGATCATTTCCCGCGTGACTACGGGAGCGGAAAACCGGCCGCCGAGTACAGGAAAGCCGGGGAGGTCGCGTCCGCCGGTCCGCCGATCTCCCGGGACCGCCGCGACCGGCCGGCCCCCCTCACGGGAGACCCCGGAGACCCCTCAGGCTCCGTACGCGGTGTACGCACCGGAGACGTCCCGTACGCCGAACTGTGTGGCCGGGGCCGCGGGTCAACCTTTCGATGTAGTACCCCGCGGCGATGCCCGCGCCCCGCGCGACGTGGTGCGATGAGCACGCACACGCCCCACCACCGCCGGACCCCGCGGAGGCACCATCCATGACCCAGCCCCATCGTCCCGACCTGACCAAGGATGTGGCTTCCGCATCCGCCTCCCCCGCCCCCTCCGCGTCCGCGCGTTCGGTGCTGGCGTCGGACGCCGAGCGGGAGGCCATGGTCGAGCGGCTCAGGGAGGCCACCGCGGAAGGGCGGTTAACCCTCGAAGAGCTCGCCGAGCGCTCCGAGGCGGCGTACCTCGCCCGGACGCGCGAGGAGTTGGCGTCCGTGGGGGAGGACCTGCCCCATGTCACGGCACCGCCGACCGCCGGCTCCGGACAGCGCTCCTTCCGCGCCCTCGTCGGCGACGTCGTCCACCAGAGCCCCGCACTGGAACACGGCATCGAGGCCACCGCGGTCCTCGGCGACATCACCCTCGACCTGTGCTCCTCCCCCGCACCGCCGACCGGTGAGCTCACCATCGTCGCCAAGGCGCTGGTCGGCGACGTGCATCTGCTGCTCCCCGAGGGCGTCCGGGTGGAGATGAACTGCAGCCAGGTCTTCGGTGACCTCCGCGATCTGACCCGGGCGCACTCCGGCCCCGAGTCCGTCACCCCGCGCGTCCGCGTGAAAGGCTCCGCCGTCTTCGGCGACATCATCGTCGCGCACCCCAGCAGCGACCGCCGCTCGTACTGGCAGAAGTGGCTGGACGAACGCCGCGGCCGGGCCTGACCGGAGGAGCAGCCGTGACGACCCTTCAGGCCGCGCCCCGTCCCGAGGCGCCCGCCGCCCTCCTCGACGAGGGCCGCATCGGGCTGCGCGCGACGGCCCGGCACACCGGCGCGCTGGTCCGCCGCAACCTCCTCCAGATCCGGCAGAACCCGGAGTCGATGACCGACGCCCTGCTGATGCCGATCGTGCTGACGCTGCTGTTCGTCTACGTCTTCGGCGGGGTGATCGGCCGCGGTGGCAGCCGCGCGCAGTACACCGCCTTCCTGGTGCCGGGCCTGATGGTCATCCTCGGCATGACCATCGCCATGGCCGTCGGCACCGGCGTCAACGACGACTTCCGCAGCGGTGTGATGGACCGCTTCCGTACGATGCCGATCGCCCGCTCCTCGATACTCCTGGCCAAGGTCGTGGTGGAGACGGGCCGGATGCTGGTCGCCATCACGGTCCTGCTGATCGTCGCCGCTCTGCTCGGGTTCGACTTCTCCGGCCGCTGGCCCGGTATAGCCGCGGCCATCGGTCTGACCACGCTCTTCGGCACATCGCTGATCTGGATCTTCATGCTCCTCGGCCTGACCCTGCGCACCGCACAGGCCATCCAGGGGCTCTCGGTGATCGTCCTGACCCCGCTGCAGTTCGCCTCCTCGATCTTCGTCTCGCCCACGACGATGCCGGACTGGCTGGCCGCCTTCACCCGGATCAACCCCCTGACCCACATGGCCGACGCGGCCCGCGGCCTCGCCCTGGGCGAGGGGCCGGTGGCCGGCCCGGTGCTCTGGACGGTGGTGTGGTCGGTGGGCCTGACCGCGCTCACCGCCCCGCTGGCCGTCACCAAGTTCCGCCGCAAGACCACGAGCTGACACCGATCCGTACGAAAGGGAGCGCATCCCCGTCACGCCTCGGCGTGGCTCCCCGTACGAAGAAGACGTGGACCGGCCCCGCCCCCGGCAACCCCCGAGCCGGGGAAGGGGCCGGCCCACGCACGCCCTTCCGGCCTTGCGCGCCGTAGAGGCCCGGCGCAGGTGCTCGCCCCGTAGGTGCCTGGGCGTCGTCCCGTGCAGGCCCCCAGGTACGCACGCGGGGGCCGCGCCGCCGATGGCAGCGCGACCCCCAGATACGTTCCAGGTACGCCCCAGACACACCGGGTTCCGGCCGGTGGCTAGGCTTCCGCCTCCTCCGCCGCCTCCTCCGCCCGCTCCGGGAAGTCGCCCGCCGCGCCCGTCATCCCCGGTGGGGTGTCCGCCAGCGCGACCGCCACCTCGACGACGGAGGTGGTGCCGGCGGTGACCTCGCGCCAGGCCGCGGCCAGTGCGTCGGGCAGCCGGTCGGGCTCCGTCACCCGGCGGTGGTTCAGGCCGTAGGCGCTGGTCAGGCCGTCGGTGCCGGTGGGCCGGGGGCGGGTGAAGGCGAAGCGGGAGTCCGGGCCGGAGACCCGGTCGAGGTTGGACTGCAGCCAGCCGTAGCCGCCGTTGTCCAGGACGACGTAGAGCACGGCCGCGCCGGCGTCCGCGACCGTCGGCAGTTCGGCGCGGAAGAGGTGGAAGGCGCCGTCGCCCACCACCGCGACCACGGGGCGCCCGGCCGGCTCGGCCAGCCGTACGCCCACCGCGGCCGCCGCGCCGAAGCCCAGCGGCGTCTGCTCGCTGGGGACGACGGAACCGCCGCCGGCACCGAGCGCGTAGTGCGGGAAGAAGTACGACCACATGTCCTGCAGGCCGTTCTCCTGGACGAGGACCCGGCCGGCGGGGACGGCCCGCTCCAGCTCGGCCAGCACCCGGGCGACCGGGACGGTGCCGTCCGGCGCCCGCTTCCCGGCCTCCTCGGCCCGGTCCGCGGCCCGCTGCGCCAGCGCCGCCCGCACGGAGCGGACCCGCTCGGCCCAGGCCCCGTCCGGCCGGTGCCCCTCGAGCAGCCCGGTCCAGCCGTCCACGGTCGCCGCCACGTCCGCCAGGACGTACGCCCCCGGACGGTCCAGGACCAGGCTCTCCTCGCCCAGGACGGCCTGGACGACGGGGAGTTGGTCCGCGCCCTCCGGCCAGCCGAAGGTGGCCGTCTCCTCCAGGCGGCTGCCCAGCGCGACGACCAGGTCCGCCTCGCGCCACAGGGCGTCCACGGGCGCGACGGTGTAGAGGCCGCTGACGCCGCAGTGCAGCGGGTGGTCCTCGGCGACGGTGCCGCGGCCGGAGGCGGTGGTGAAGATCCCGGCACCCAGCCGCTCGGCGAACCGTTCGATCCGGCGGTCCGCGTTCCGGTGCCGGGCGCCCCCGCCGACCAGCAGCAACGGCCGTTCCGCCGCGGCGATCCTGGCCACGGTCGCGGCCAGCGCGGCGGGGTCGGGGGCCGGCCGCTGCGGCACGGCGGGGCGCCAGGCACCGGTACGGGGGACGGGGTCGCCGGCGCTCTGCTCGGCGAGTTCGACGTAGACCGGACCGGGCGTGCCGTTGACGGCGAGCGCGGCGGCCTTCTCCAGGGCGCCCGGCAGCCGCTCGGCGTGGTCGACGCGGACCGCCCACTTCACGTACGGGCGGACCGCGGCCAGCTGGTCCAGCTCCTGGAAGGCGCCGGTGCCGACCCGGTCCAGCCGGGTGCCGTCGGCGATGAGGATCAGCGGTACGGCGGCGGAGCGCGCCTCCAACAGGCCGGTGAGCGCATTGGTCACCGCCGGCCCCTTGCCGATCACGCAGACCCCGGGGCGGCCCGAGGCGAGCGCGTAACCGGTCGCCATGAAGACGGCGTTGCGCTGGTCGCGGCAGAGCACCACCCGGACGTCGGAGTGTTCCAGCGCGCCGAGCGGCGCCATGTCGTCACCGGGCAGCCCGAAGACCGCGGTGGTGCCCAGGTGGTGGAGGTGGTCGGCGATGGCCGCCCAGGCGGACGGGTGGGCCGCGGTGTCCTGGCTCATCGGTCACCGCCCGGACGGTAGGCGGCGACGGCCTTGGAGACCAGTACGGGTTCGGCGCGCACTTCCTGGCCGTCGGAGATGTAGTTGGCCATCCGGCCGTAGCCGCCGAAGGGGGCGTTGCCGTCGTCGATGGACAGCAGGGTGGTGTCGAGGGTGACGGTGGTGCGGCGGCGCAGCGCCTGGACGAGGGCGGGGGCGTGGCCGTAGACGCTGGAGCCGAGGGCGCGTTCGGTGAAGGTGCCGGTGGTCAGGGTCGCGGCGAGCGCGTCCTCGTCGCGGTAGGAGGCGACGTTGAAGATCGGGGCGAAGAACTCCGGCACGTGGGTGCGCGGGGTGACCTCGTCGCCGACGACGACGGTGGGGTCGAGGCGGCGGGCCCGGAAGTCGACGTGTCCGCCGTGCACGATGCCGCCCCGGTTGCGGGCGAGGAACTGTGCGCCGTCCTCCAGCGCGTTCTCGTAGAAGATCGGCCCGAAGTCGGCATCCGGGTCGGTGTACGGGCCGTAGCGCAGCCCCTTCAACTCGCCGACCAGCGCGTCCACGAACGGATCGAGCAGCGACTCGTGAACGCTGAAGAGGTCCGGGCCCAGGCAGTCCTGGCCGGTGTTGAGCACGCGGATGGCGAGCGCGTCGCGGGCGGCCCGTTCGACGTCGGCGCCGGGGGCGACCACGAACGGGTTGACGCCGGAGCCGAGGAAGAGGAACAGCTGCCCGGGGGAGAGCCGGGCGCGGATCTGCTCGGCGTTGGCGTAGGCGCCGGTGAAGACGACGACGTCGGCCGGGCTGACGTGGTCCTGGAGGAACTCACGCTGGCTGGCGGTGCTGAGGGTGATGGGCAGGCGGTGCTGCTCGGCGAGCAGGGCGTGCAGCCGGCACATCTGGTCCTTGACGCGGCTGGAGGGCCGGAAGACCAGCCGCTCGGTGTAGAGGGCGGGGACCAGGAGGTAGAGGGCGTAGGAGTAGAGGATGACGTTCGACGGCATGAAGGCGGCCAGCCGGGGGACGCGACCGGGCCGGTGGGTGGCCACCTCGTCCAGGGCCCCGTCGAGGGTGGCGACGGTGGACTCGATCTCGTAGCGCGCGGCGCGGTGGGTGGAGATCTCGCACAGCAGCGCGTGCACGGTGTCGGCGTTGTCCACCAGAAAGTCCCGGACCCGGTGCACGGCCGCCGCGCGTCGGCCGTCGACACGGTCCTCCGGCTCGGCGGCCACGGTCGGCCATGCGGGAGCGGAGCTCATATGTCCCTCCTCGGGGCGTAGTCCATGGAGGGTCAGCGTCAGCCAATTGTCATTTATTGTCAAGTAAAGTCATTGCACACGACTGCCCATTGTGACAAGCACCTCTCCTCACGCCCCGTCCACAACGCCCACCACGGACCCGGCGACCCCCGCCCCACAGGCCCGAACACGCCTCCGAACTGTCGCAACGCCCATCGCACGGACAAGAGGAATTCCTACCTCCGTAAGTGACAAAAAATGACTCCCCGGCGGAACGAAGGTCGTCCACAGGGGCCCCCGCGCGGGCGTCCGGTGAGTAGACTCCCCGTCATCACGTTCCACCGTCCGGCGCCGTCCGTACACCGTCACTGTCCGTCCACCCAACTCAACTGCGAGCGATTCCTTGGTGATTGAGCAGCCTGCTTTCGGGAAGCGAGTGCGGGAGGTCCGCCGCGCGCAGGGCCTGTCCCAGGGGGACCTCGCCGGGGGCGATCTCTCGCCCAGTTACGTCTCGCTGGTCGAGAACGGCCGCCGGATCCCGAGCGCCAAGATCGCCCGGTCGATCGCCGAACGGCTCGGCACCACTGTCGAGGCGCTGAGCGCCGCCGAGGAGCCCGGCGCCCGGCTGTCCGAGCGCCTCGGCCTGGTCGGCCAGTTGGTGGCGGCCCGCGCCAGCCAGCTGGCCGGCGACTGGGCGGCAGCGCGCCGCCAGCTGGAGGCCGTGGTGGAGCGGGCCGGCGGCGCCGACCAGGACGAGGTGCGCTGGGAGGCGCACTGGGAGCTGGCCACCGTCCTCGGGCGACTGGACGATCCGGCCCGCCATGAGGCCGCCCTGCGCCGGCTACTCGACGACCCGCTCACCCGCACCGCACCGGTGCTGCACGCCCGGGTCGCCATCGAACTCGCCCAGCTGCTGCGCACCGAGGGCCGCCTCCCCGAGGGCGTCCGCTTCGCCGAGGAGGCCGTACGGGTCACCGCCGACCTGGAGCCCGGCCGCCCGGAGCGGGCCCAGGCCCGGATGGCGCTGCTGTCCGCGTCCGTCGACAGCGGCGAGTGGAGCCGCGCCGAGCAGCTCGGCGCGGAGCTGCGCGCCGAGGCCGCACCGCTCCCGGCCGGCGAACTGCGGGCCGGCGCCCTGTGGGCGGTGGCCGGTGCGCAATATCTGGCCGGGCACCCGGACGAGGCCCTGGAACTCCTCACCGAGGCCGAGGACCAGCTCGCCACCACCGACGGCGTACGGCTCCGCCTCCGGCTGGCCCGCGCCCGTACGCTGCTCGCCCTCGCGGCGGGCCCTGCGGACGAGGCGGAGGCCCTGCTCACCCGCGCCCGACAGGCCACCGCACTGGTCGGCACCCCCGCGTCCCGGACCTGGCTGGCCGTGCTGGAAACCGCCGCGGCACTGCGCCACAACGACGGGCCGGCGGCCGCCGAGCACGCCGCGAAGATCGACCTCACGGCCGGAGACCTGTCCCCCCTCGACCGGGCCCGCTGCCTGCTCCACCTGGCCCGCGCCCACCGCGCGGACCACCACGAGGAGACCGCCGAGGCCGACTTCAAGCTGGCCGCCGAAGGCTACGAACAGGCCGGCGCCTTCCGCCTGGCCCTGGAAACCTGGCGCGAACTCACCGCGGGCACGCGCCGCGCCGAGGGCACGGACCCGCACGCGGTGCTCATGCCTTGATCCTCCCCACGTACTTGGCTTTCCCGCCGCGGGGCTCGCCGTTGCGCGCTTTGCGGCGCCTCCCACGTACTTGGCCGTCCCGCCGCGGGGCTTGGTCGCCGTTGCGCGCTTTGCGGCGCCCCCCACGTAGCTGTCTGTCCCGCCGCGGTTGTTGCTCGCCGTGGCGCCTGCGGCGGGCTGGGTGCGTGTCGGGTGCGGTGACGGGCCTCCGGGGCCTTGTTCGTGGACTGCTGACGCTTTACGTCCACGAACAAGGCCCCTCCGGCCCGTCCCCTCCCGTGGGGGGAGTGTGCGGACGAGTGGGGGCGCGCGTCGTACCGCATACACCTGACGTCGCCGGGCAGCGGGAATACCTCGCCTCGCCTGTCGAGTTGTGGCCCCGCAGGGGGCCCTCACGACCCTTACGGGTTCTGTTCGACCGACCCCTACGGGTCCCAAGGACCCCTTGCAGCCCCAACGCCCACCCCCACCCACCGCATTCCCCTCCCCCAACGGGAGGGGACGGGCCGGAGGGGCCGGTTGTGTGGGCTTCGCTTCCGAGGACTCAATAAAGAGCGAAGGCGGAGCGCAGCGGAGCGTAAAGCGTCAGCAGTCCACACAACCGGCCCCGGAGGCCCGTCACCGCACCCACCACAAACCCAGCCCGCCGCAGGCGCAACGACGAGCAAGCCCCGCGGCGCCGCAGACAACTACGTACGCGGCGCCGCAAAGCGCGCAACGGCGACCAACCCCCGCGGCGGGACAGCCAGGTACGTGGGCGGCACCGCAAAGCGCAGCGGAACGTTAGCCCACACGCCACACGCGGAGGCCCGACGACGGGGCGGGCGTGGCCGCGGAGGCTACCGTGCGGGGGCCCGTGGGGAGGTCGCGCACGTAGGCGGTGCCGCCGGGGTGGGCCGGGGACGCCGGGATGACGACCTTGCCGTCGCGCGCCTCGCTCAGTGCGTCGATCTCGTCGGCGAGGGCCAGCCCGCCGCGGCCGGTCAGCCGCAAGGCCGCCTCCTTACGGGTCCACAGCTGGGCCAGCCGGTGGGCCCGGCGGTCCTCCGGGGCCTCCTGGACGTAACGGCGTTCCAACAAGGTGAAGGGCAGCAGCAGTTCACCGACCGGGCCGCGCGGCACGGTGTGGACGGAGAGCGCCACCGGGAGGTCCCTGGACACGGCGAGGAACTGGCGGCCGGGGTCGGTGGCGAGGCCGAGGCAGAGACGCGCGCCCGGAGGCCAGCCGGCCGCGTCCGGGGGTGCGGCGGACACCGGGCGGCCGAACCCGTCGTGGGTCACCGGAATATCCCGTGGAGAACACTGGAGTAACCCGCCGAGAAATTCTGCCAAACAGTGCGGTTGGCGAATGTCTTCGCCGTCGGACCAGAATATGTGTAATGCGCCGTCGGCTAATTCTTCGGTGTGCTCCGGGTGCCAAATCCCCTCGTCAACAGGTAGGTTGGACGCTTCGCCGGGGTCGGCAGGTCTGAGCGAATGGCCGCTCGGGTGCGTGTCACAGAAAGGCTCGTCCCCCCGCATACATCCCCTCGCACCATGTCTCCTTTCCGCGGATGGACGACATCCGCAGAAAGCAGTGCACTGAGTCGATTTGATTTACCGTTCGGAGATCCTCAAGGTAACCCTGGTCTATGCCTGCGTCAACAAGCGACGACCGAAAATCAACTCTGGTTTACTCATCGGCATTACCAGATTTCGCCAAGTTTGTGGCCGAGGTGGCGATGCGGAGCGCTCCCCGGTCCTGCTCCGGTCAGGCCGGCCGGGGCCGGCTCGCGCAGAGCCTGGACCTGCGAGGTCAGCACAACTGCCGTGCGCCCGTGGGCAGTTGTGATGGTTGACCGATATTCAAATTCGCCACTGTCCCGCGCGACAGCGGCGCGCTCCTGCCGGACGGGACCGCACGCCGGCAGGAGCGCGCGCCGGCCCAGGGGACCGCGTGACGTACGCGTTCCGGGCGGGCCTCAGGACGCCAGCTGCTTCTCGACCCGGAGCACAATGTCCAAAACTCTACGCATGTCCTTCATTTCCTCTTCGGGCAGTGCGATCCCGAAGCGCTCCTCGGCGACCACGATCACCTCGGCCATGGCCAGGGAGTCCACGTCCAACTCCTCGACCAGGGACTTCTCTTCGGTCACCTCGGCCGGTACGACACCGGCCACCTCGTGCAGGATCTCGGCGAGCTGAGCAACGATCTCTTCTCTGGGCGGAACGGTCATGACGATCACCTCTCTGTCGGACACGGGCGGGGCATGGGTCTGCGGCCGGATGGACGGCCGCGTGGGTGCCGGGCGTACGGCCTGAGCGCGGCCCGAGTACGGCCCGGGCGGGTGGCCCGGCGCGCGGCTGGATGCACGGCCGGTTGCGCGGCTGGATGCGCGGCGCCGCGCTGCCTTCCACGCGAAGTGATGGAGTGCGGCGGCGCCGGCGCGCACACGCGACGCAAGAGTCATGGTTTTGACTATGCTTGACTATTCTAGTCAACTGGAGGTCGGATAGGTTGTCAATGACGACCTATCAAGACCAAGGCCGGACATTGGCGTTGAGTTTTGTCCGGTGACTCTGAAGTCGAGGACGAGTCAGACGGAGGCACCGCATGAGCGGTCTGCTCGACGGAAAACAGCTGGTGATCACCGGTGTGATCACCGAAAGCTCGATCGCCTACGCGGTGGCCCGGCTCGCCCAGGAAGAGGGCGCCAAGATCGTCCTCACCGCGTACGGGCGGCCGAGTCTGGTGGCCCGGCTCGCCCGGCGGCTGCCGGTGGAACCCCCTGTCGTGGAGCTGGACGTCACCGACGAAGCCCAGCTCAGCACGCTCGCCGACCGGGTCGGCGAGCATCTGGACGGACTCGACGGCGTGCTGCACTCGGTCGCCCACGCCCCCGCCACCTGCCTGGACGGCGGCTTCCTGACCGCCCCGTGGCGCGATGTGTCCGCCGCGCTGCACACCTCCACGTACTCCCTGGTGGCGCTCACCATGGCCTGCCGGCCACTACTGCGCCCGGGCGCCTCCGTCGTCGGCGTGGATTTCGACGCCTCGCGGGCCTGGCCCGGCTACGACTGGATGGGCGTCGCCAAGGCGGGCCTCGAAGCCTGTTCCCGCTATCTGGCGCGGGACCTCGGCGGCCACGGCATACGCGCCAACCTCGTCGCGGCCGGCCCGCTGCGCACCCTGGCCGCCCGGGGCATCGGCGGTGACGGCCCGTCCTTCGAGAAGAGCTGGTCGGCGCGGGCCCCACTGGGCTGGGACCCGCAGGACGCGGAGCCGGTCGCCCGTACCTGCCTGGCCCTGCTCTCGGACTGGCTGCCCGCCACCACCGGCGAGATCGTCCACGCGGACGGCGGCCACCACATGATCGGCGACTGACCCACCATGACGGTCAGAGCGACCTCCGGCCCGACCGGCCACCCGGAGCCCGTCATCCGAGCCGGTGCCGGTGCCGGTGCCGGCTTGGATGACGGCCCCAGCACCAGCACCAGCACCAGCACCGACATTGACTTAGGTGGCGGGGCCGGGCGTATCGAACCCGACGGCGGTATGCGCACCACCGGCCGGGCGCCGGACGTCCTCCGCTGCGGCCCGTACGTCCTCGACCGGGCGCGGATCGCCGGGTTCGCTGCCGCGGTCGGGGACCCGCACCCCGCCTACACGGACCCGGTCGCCGCCCGCGCTCTCGGCCACCCCGACACGCTCGCCCCGCCCACCTACCTCGTCACTCTCGCGGCGCACGCCGAGGACCAACTGCTGCGCGCCCGGCCGGACATACCCGGTCTCGACGGTGCCGTGCACCGCGCCCAGAGCCTGCGGCACGCCCGCCCCGCCCACGCCGGCGACGTCCTCCACGCGACCGTCCGCCTCACCGACGTCGCGCACCTCGCCGGCCGTCGGCTCCTCACCCTCGACTGCGCCTTCCACGACGCGGACGGCCTGTGGGTGGCCACCACCACCTCCACCCTGCTGTGCCGCCCCCTCGACCCCACGGGATCGGAGCACCCATGACCGACACCATCGCCCCTCCGGTCGCCGCCGCCCGGCTCGTCGACGGCACCGCGGCACCGCGCGGCGGCACCGGGAACCCGCCCGACGCCACCGACGCCACCGGCGCCCTCGACGGACCGGCGCTCGGCCACCGGCTGGCGGCCACCGCGCATGCGCTGCACCGGCTCGGCATCCGCGCCGGCGACCGGGTCCTGGTCCAGGGCGACAACAGCATCGACTACGTCGTGACGCTGCTGGCCCTCATGCGGCTGGACACCTCACTCGTTCCGCTCGACCACCGGCTGTCCGCCGCCGACGCCGCCGCGGCCGCCCGCCAGGCCCGGGCCCGCTGGCTCGTCACGGCCACTGACCGCACCACCGGCTTCCCCGGCATTCCCGACCACCGCATCGTCCACTATCCGCACCTCGCCCCCGTACCCCCCACCGCATCCGTATCCCCCTCCGAATCCCTCTCCGCTTCCACATCCGCATCCGTATCCGCGTCCGCGCCGGCGCCCCTGGCGCCCGGGGCCGACCCCCTCGATGCCTGGTTCCGCCGTCCGGACGCGCTCGTCCTGTGGTCCTCGGGCACCACGGGACGCCCCAAGGGCATCGTCAAACCCGGCCACGCCGTCCTCGACAACTCGCTGCGCACCATCCGGGCCATGGGCTACCGCGCGGACGACGTCCTCGCGCCGCTGCTGCCCTTCTCGCACCAGTACGGGCTCTCGGTCATCCTGCTGTGGTGGCTGGCCCGTTGCACCCTGCTGGTCACCCCGTACCAGCGGCTCGACGCGGCGGTCGGCCAGGCCGCCGCGCACGGCGCCACCGCCGTGGACGCCGCCCCGTCCACCTACCACTCGCTGCTCGGCGTCGTCCGCCGCCGCCCGGAAGTACGCGCCGGCCTCGCCGGCGTCCGCGTCTGGGGCGTGGGCGGCGCGCCCCTGCCGGCCCCCCTGGCCGAGTCCTTCCGCACGACAATGGGCCGCCCGTTGCTGGACGGCTACGGCCTGACGGAACTCGGCAACGTCGCACTGGCCACGCCGGATTCACCGCACGGCTGCGGGCGCCCGCTGCCCGGCGTACGGCTGCGCGTGCTGCGCCCGGACGGCACCGTTGCCGCGCCCGGCGAACTCGGCGGCATCGAGGTGCGCTCCCCCGGTCTGATGGCCGGCTACCTCCGCGAGGACGGCTCACTCCGTCCCGTCGACCCGGACGCCTGGTACCCGACGGCCGATCTCGGCAGCGTCGACGCCGACGGCACCGTGCGGGTGGCGGGCCGCAACCAGGCCGTGCACCGGCTGGGCTTCACGCTCTATCCCGAGAGCCTGGAGCGCCGTGCCGAGGCCTGCGGCCGCCCGGTCAAGGTCCTGGCGGTGGAAGACCAACGCCGCGGCAGCGCACTGCACTTCGTCGTCGCGGACCCGGAGGGCGGTGCCCCGCTCACCTGGCGCCGGCGCCTGGCCGAGCACCTCGCGGAGTACGAACAGCCCAACGCGGTCCATGTCGTCGACCACTTCCCCCTCACCGCCAACGGAAAGCCGGACACGCGCGCGTTGCGTGCTCAGCTGGGGTTGGGGGCCTGAGGGGGATGAATTCTCAAGTCTTTTAGAGTTGCGGGTTCTTCTTGGTCAGCTGGGGACGGTGCGTTGCGCTGGTGCGTTGCGCTGACCATCGTGCTGCAGCGAAGAGTCTGCGTCTCGTCTTGCCTGGCGCTCGTCTTGCGCTCGTCTTGCGCTCGTCTTGCGCTCGTCATGCCTTGCGCTCGTCTTGCACTCGTCCTGTCTTGCTCTCGACTCGTCCTGTGCCTGCTCGGCTCGTCGGCGCGGAGCTGTCACACGCCGTCCCGCCCCTGTCAGGGCCGGCGGGCCTGGCCGGTGGAAGTGCTCGCGAAGACCTGCCGCCGCCGGGCTCAGACCGTACGGGCGGTGTGCGCACGGCGACGGGCCGCCGGGATGACCGCGGGGCGCGGGTTCACGGTGCCGGGGCTCTGCGGTGCGGTCCCGGCGTTAGCGGTGGACAGCGGCTCGGTGCCACGGATGCAGCGGCTGCGCAGACCGGGAGAGGCACCGTGCGCCTCGGCGTGGATGCGCTGCTTGATGGTGGGCGGCAGCTCGGGCCGGGTGAGCATCGGGCGGGCGGGTGCGGCGGCCTGGCCGTACCGCGTCACCGTGCGCGGCGCCGGCACCGTGGGCCCCTCGACGACCGGTGTCTCCAAGGCGGGCGGCTCCGCCGCGGGTGCCGGGGCAGCGGGTGCCGCCGCGACGGGTGTCCCTGGTGCCGGGGTATCCGGGCCCGGGCCGTCCGCGCCCCGCGGCTCGCTGCCCGCGTCCGCCTTGCCCAGTGTCCGCTCGTAGAGCGCGGCCTCCCGGCGCGCGGCCGATGCCGGCGCGGAGACACCCAGCGATGCCAGCAACTTGCCGAGTACGGCAAGGCACATCGCCCAGAACGTCATGACCTTGTTCGCAGCCATGGCTCCTCACTTCCCATCAGGATCTCCGTACGGGAGATCCGCTTGCTTCCCTCTGTACTTCGGTTGCACCGCCGCAGTTGCACCGCTCCGCTCGCATCGCTTACGTTGCGCCGCTTCTGTTGCGTTTTCTTATGATGAGTACGCAATGGGAGGATTCACGGACCGACGCCCCCGGGTCGGCGTTCTTCCGATGAACACCACCCGTACGCAGTAGCCGCCGCGGGTGCGCGCCACGGATTCCCGGGTTATGGCGGGTCGGGACAGCTCGGGGCAGCTCGGGGCGGGGGCCCGCAGGACGGGCGCCCGCAGGGCGGAGGGGGCCGGGCGGAGGGGGCCGGGGTTGAGGCGCAGGGTCAGGCCGGGGTGGCCGGGTGCAGTGCTCCCGTGCGGGCCATCTCGGCCATCATGCGGACGGCCTCGGGCTCCGGGGTGGTGGGCGGGATGATCAACAGGTCCCAGCGGCCGTTGCCGGTGGAGACCAGGCAGAGGGTGTCCGGGGCGTGGTGGCCGGTGGTCCGGCGCAGGCGGACGACGTGCCCGTCGACGATGACCCGGGCCGGCAGGGCGGGCCAGGCATCGCCGTTCACGGTGGCGTGGGTGATCCGCGGCCAGTCGAAGGGCAACGCCATCAACAGCGCGGGGAGTTCGGCCAGCAGGTCGGTCGAATGCGGCCACCAGACACCGTCGATGCGCCGGACCGTCTCGCTGTGCGGGGCGATGGCGACCCGGGCGACGGGCGGCGGGGCGTGGTGCTGGTGCTGCCCGGCGGTCGTCACAGGTCGCCACCCGTCTTGCCGGAGGGCGGTGGTGAGGGTGGTGGGCCTGCCAGTGGTCCCGGCCGGGCGCCGTCGCGCGGGCGCCTGCGGATCCGCTGCCGCATCGACTGCGTCCGGTCCGCGTGCCGGTGGGTGGCCATCCGTCCGGCCTGTTGGGCATTCACCCGGGTGATGAACAGCGCTCCCAGCGCGATCAGCGCCAGCAGTACGACCACGGTCAACAGAGTCTGCATGGTGCTCACCTCACTCGGGCGAACCGCGGCAGATCGGCGGACGGCGGACGTTCTGTGCACGGCGGACGATCCCTGTGCGGCAACCGATCGGTGTCCGGCAACCGCTCAGTGTCGGCACCCGATCCGTGTCCGGCAGACGATCATCCGGGTGCCGCAGACGGTCGGTGGATCGCGGCCGATCCTGGTGCGCCCGGTGTTGTGGGTCCCCGAGTCCCTTGGTGCTTTTACGGTACCCCGCACGGGCCCGGCGCATCCCTCCGTAGCAGGTGAAGGGCCCTGTGCTCTCGGTAGCGGCAACGACCGGGCCGCCTGCGCCCGGCTCCTGCCCAAGCCCGCCGACGGCCATGATCCGCCAACTTCCGCGCCAACTTCTACAAGTCTGTAGATTTTACTTCCGTAGGGCCTCGGCGGCCCTCAGGCGTCGGCAGGTGGCGGCGTCTAAGATGCCCCGACGTCCCGGCCGGCGGGACGCCCCGCGCGATGGGAGGCGACGGCATGGGCGGGAAGCCCTTCGGGACGGCGCCCGGCGCCGGAGGAGCCGGCCGCGGGGATTCAGGGCACGGGAATCCGGGGCACGGGAATCCGGGGCGCGGGGACCTCGGCGCGGCGGGGCGGGAGCACGGCCGCCGGCGCGGGCAGGGGCAGCTGGAGGCCCAGGCACTGGCCGCCCTGCAGCACGCACCGGGGCCGGTCACCGCCGCCTGGGTGCAGGAACGGCTCGGCGGCGACCTCGCGTACACCACCGTGATGACGATCCTGTCGCGGCTGCACGCCAAGCAGGCCGTCTCCCGCGAGCGCTCCGGCCGCGCCTACGTGTGGACCGCGGCCGCCGACGAGGCCGGGCTCGCCGCGCTGCGGATGCGCCGCGTCCTGGACGGCCAACCGGACCGGGACACGGTCCTCACCCGCTTCGTCTCCGCCCTCTCGCCCCACGACGGGCAACTGCTGCGCACCCTCCTCGACCGCGCCACGGACGACGCCCCCGCCCGGGACGCGACCACGGACGACACCACCGGCCGGGACGCCGCCCCGGACGACACCACCGGCCAGGACGCGCCCTCGGACCGTCGGCGTTCTTCTACACCCATGTAGAACTTGTCTTGGTGGAGTTGCCGTACACATGCGCAACGGGCGCGTCCGGCGGGGGAGATGGCGACGAGGTGCGGACTCCTGAGCCGGGACTGCGCGCCGCCGGTGGCGGAGGGGCGGTGGGCCCACCAGCCGGCGGGGGTTCAACTCCCGGACGGCATCCGGGCCTTGGGTCGGATCGGCGGCTGGTGGACGGATGCCGGCGGCGAGGTGTGGTGCCGGCTGCGGCCGCGGCCCGGCGGCGACGGCCCCCGCCGGTGCCCCTACGACCCGGAGTCCGTCCGGCCGTTGCCCGGCGCGGGCATCTGGCCCACCGCCTCCGCACCGGCCGGGCTCCCCGGGCCGCGACTTTGGCGTCCTGTGCAACCTTCGCGGCGCCCCAACCATCTGCATCAGCAGACCGGCGCACTCCTCGTACCGAATGCGCCGGACATGAGCAGTTCGACCAGCACCATCCCCAGACCAGCAGAACCAGCAGCAGGACCGGCAGGACAAGCTGTCCCGGCAGGAGAACGGCTTCCCCGGCGGGTCCGGCGCGACCAGAAGAGCCAGAAGGGCCATCCGCGTGCACGACAGGCAGCCGCACCAGCAGACGGCCCGATGGGACGACGACGCGACCCCCGACGCCACGCCCCGCTCCTCCCCCGACGGGCCCGGCCGCCGCTCCGGTGGCTCCCGCAGGGCGGGCAGGGCGAAGCCGTCGGGCCGGAGGAACGCGTCGGAAGGGAAGGTCCGGATGACCCGTCGCGGCCGGATCGTGGCCTGGACCGGTGGTGTGCTCGGCGTCCTGATCCTCGGCACGGCCGGGGCCGGGGCGTGGGTCTACCAGCACCTGGACAGCAACATCCACGGCGTGGACATCGGCGTGGACGGCAAGCGGCCGGTCAACCTCAGCCCCGGCTCCAAGAACATCCTGGTCGTCGGGTCCGACAGCCGGGCCGGCGCCAACGCCAAATACGGCAAGGGCCTGACCACCATGCAGTCGGACACCCTGATGGTGCTGCACATCGCGGCCAACCATAAGTGGGCCACCGCGGTGTCGTTCCCCCGTGACTCATGGGTGCAGATCCCCGCCTGCACCCGCGGCAACGGCTCGAAGTCCTCCGTGCACCACTTCAAGGTCAACGAGGCGTTCTCGATCGGCGGCGACACCGGTGATGTCACCAAGGCCGCCGCCTGCACGATCAAGACCGTCGAGAAGAACACCGGGCTGCGGATCGACCACTTCACCTCGATCGACTTCCAGGGCTTCAAGGGCATGGTCAACGCGCTCGGCGGCATCGAGGTCTGCCCCAAGCACGCCATCCACGACAAGAAGGCGCACCTGGACATGGACGCCGGCTGCCAGAACGTCCAGGACGAGAAGGCGCTCGGTTACGTCCGCACCCGCTACAGCGTCGGCGACGGCTCCGACCTCGGGCGGATCGGCCGGCAGCAGGAATTCATGAAGGCGCTGGCCGCGAAGGCGCAGTCCAAGCTGACCAGCCCGGGCGACCTCTACGGCTTCCTGGACTCGGCGACCAAGTCCCTGACCACCGACAACGACCTGGCCGGCCTCAAGCCTCTCTACGACCTCGCCTCGACGGTCAAGGACATCCCCAGCGACCGCCTCACCTTCCTGACCGTGCCCAACTACTACCGCGAGGCCGACGTCCCCACCGACCACGCCAATGTGATCTGGCAGTACCCGCAGGCCGGCGAGTTGTTCAGCGACCTCGCCCACGACCGCGAGATCGGCGCGGCCGGCAAGGCGAAGTTCGCCGAGGCCGCCAAGAACCCGATGACCGCGCGCTCCGTGCGGGTACGCGTCCTCAACGGCACCGGCACCTCCGGCCAGGCCGCCACCGCCGCGGAGCAGCTGCGGCGGCTCGGCTTCACGGTCATCGGCACCGGCAACGCCCCGGCGACGGACCGGACCACGCTGACCTACTCCGGCTCCCTCCAGCCGCAGAGCGAGGTCCTCGCCGCCCGCCTCCCGGGCCTGAAGCCGACCCGGTCCGCCGATGCGGCAGCGGGCGCGGTGACGCTGACCATCGGCCCGGACTTCACGGCGTTGATGGGCGGCTAGCACTCGTACGCGCCCGGACGGCACGCCGTGCCACCAGCACAGCGCGTCCGGGGTCTCGCCTTCACCTGCGCCTTCGCCCAGGCCTGCACCTCAGCCGTGCGCCTCGGCCGTGCGCCTCGGCCCTGCGGCAGCCCTGCGTCAGCCCTGCGTCAGCCTTGTGTGTTCCTCACGCCTGCAGCCGCTCCACCGGCCGGGCGGTGTGCACCTCGATGTCGTGCGCCGCCCGTTGCAGCAGCTGGTGGCTGAGGTCCGACATCGCCCGGGCCACGGCCAACTCGTCGCCGATGGCCGGAACGTTCTCGTCCGCGGGGTTGCAGCGGGCCGAGCCCTGGCCGACCATCTGGCCGCCTTCCTTGCCGCGCAGCCTGGCCTCCGCCCGGACCTCGCTGCCGGTCTCGGTGATGCTGATCTCGGCGTTCCATGTCTTCGTGGCAGTCACCGGAAGCCTCCTCATCCGCCCGTACGCAGCACATGAACCGCCCCCACAAAAATCCTCGCACCGGGGCCCGCGGGCCGCACCTGCAGCTTTCTGCACCCCCACTCTCGGGTTTTCCCCATGGTCCACGCCCCCGCCGCCGCCTTAGTCTCGTTCTTCGCGGCCGCCCGGCGGCCCGCCTCTTCCGACCACCAACTGCCGTTCTTTCCGGGGGATTTCATGCCGCACCGCCACCACCACCGCGCCCGCCTCCCCCGCCGCACCTTCGCGGCCGCCGCGGCCGCCGTCGTCGGGGTGTGCGGGATCAGTGCCTGCGGTCTGCTGCCGGGGGAGACGTTCGAGGATGACGCCGTGGTGTCGAAGAAGATCACGGCCGTCCGGCTGGACTCCGACTCGGGCGGTGTCACGGTCCGCGGCGGCGAGGGCGGCGGCAAGAACGGCGACGCGGTCTCGCTGCACCGCTCGGTGGAGTACCACGACGACCGCCCGGAGGGGGCGACGTACCGGGTCGAGGACGGTGTGCTGGTGCTCGGCGGCTGCGGTGACGCCTGCTCCGTGACGTACACGATCAAGCTTCCGGCGGGCATCCCGGTCAGCGGGGAGACCTCGAACGGGGCGGTGCACCTGAGCCAGGTCGGCGCGGTGAAGGTGACGACCAGTTCCGGGGCGGTCGATCTCGACGGCGTCACCGGCCCGGTCGACGTACGGACCAGCAACGGTGCGATCACCGGACGCGGCCTGTCCGGCGGGCACATCACCGCCGAGACGTCCAACGGTGCGATCGACCTGACCCCGGCCCGGCCCCAGGACGTCCGCGCGAAGACCTCCAACGGCTCGGTCACCGTACAGATGCCGAAGGGCCGCTACGACATCTCCGCGTCCACCAGCAACGGCGCGAAGCACATCGGCCTGACCGACGACCCCTCGGGCCGCTACCGGCTGAGCCTGACCACCACGAACGGGGACATCACCGCGAAGGCGGCGTGAGGCGTGACCTGCCGGTGCCCGGCCGACGGCCGGGCACCCGGGAGGGCTACTCCTCGCCGCCCTCCAGCTCGCCCTCGGTCTCCAGGAAGACGTCCCGCAGCGCGGCCAGGGTCTCCGCGTCCGGCTTCTCCCACATACCGCGGGACTCCGCTTCCAGGAGGCGTTCGGCGATGCCGTGCAGTGCCCACGGGTTGGCGTCCTGGAGGAAGGCGCGGTTCTCGGCGTCGAGGACGTAGGTCTGGGCGAGCTTGTCGTACATCCAGTCGGCGATCACGCCCGTGGTGGCGTCGTAGCCGAACAGGTAGTCCACGGTGGCGGCGAGTTCGAAGGCGCCCTTGTAGCCGTGGCGGCGCATCGCCTCGATCCAGCGGGGGTTGACCACCCGGGCGCGGAAGACCCGGGAGGTCTCCTCGACCAGCGTGCGGGTCCGGACGGTCTCGGGACGGGTGGAGTCGCCGATGTAGGCGGCCGGCGCCTGGCCGCCGCGCAGGGCCTTCACCGTCGCCACCATGCCGCCGTGGTACTGGAAGTAGTCGTCCGAGTCGGCGATGTCGTGTTCGCGGGTGTCGGTGTTCTTGGCGGCGACCGCGATCCGCTTGTACGCGGCCTCCATCTCGTCCCGGGCCGGGCGCCCTTCCAGGCCGCGGCCGTAGGCGTAGCCGCCCCAGACGGTGTAGACCTCGGCGAGATCGGCGTCGGTGCGCCAGTCGCGGGAGTCGATCAGCTGGAGCAGGCCGGCGCCGTAGGTGCCGGGGCGGGAGCCGAAGATGCGGGTGGTGGCGCGCCGTTCGTCGCCGTGGGCGGCCAGGTCGGCCTGGGTGTGGGCGCGGACGAAGTTGTCCTCGGCCGGTTCGTCCAGGCCGGCGGCGAGCCGTACCGCGTCGTCCAGCAGGCCGGTGACGTGCGGGAAGGCATCGCGGAAGAAGCCGGAGATGCGCAGCGTGACGTCGATGCGGGGGCGGCCGAGTTCGGCGAGCGGGACGGCTTCGAGGCCGGTGACGCGGCGGGAGGCGTCGTCCCATACGGGGCGGACACCGAGCAGCGCCAGGGCCTCGGCCACGTCGTCGCCGCTGGTGCGCATGGCGCTGGTGCCCCACAGGGACAGGCCGACGGACTGCGGCCAGTCGCCGTTGTCGGTGCGGTAGCGCTCCAGCAGGGAGTCGGCCAGGGCCTGGCCGGTCTCCCAGGCGAGCCGGGAGGGGACGGCCTTGGGGTCGACGGAGTAGAAGTTGCGGCCGGTCGGCAGCACGTTGACCAGCCCGCGCAGCGGCGAACCGGACGGGCCGGCCGGGACGAAACCGCCGTTCAGGGCGTGTACGGCGTGGTCGATCTCGTCGGTGGTGGCGGCCAGCCGCGGGACGACCTGGCGGGCGGCGAAGTCGAGGATGTCGGCGACCTGCGGGCCGTGGCCGGCGGCCACGCCGGGCACCGCGGCCGGGTCCCAGCCGGCGTCCTCCATCGCCTGGACCAGGGCGCGGGCCCGGGCCTCGGCCTCGTCGGCGGTGGTGCGGGTCGCGGCGGACTCGTCGAGGCCCAAGGCCTCGCGCAGGCCGGGCAGGGCGGAGGTGCCGCCCCAGATCTGCCGGGCGCGGAGGATGGCCAGGACGAGGTTGACCCGGGCCTCACCGGCCGGCGCGGCGCCCAGGACGTGCAGACCGTCGCGGATCTGGGCGTCCTTGACCTCGCACAGCCAGCCGTCGACGTGCAGCAGGAAGTCGTCGAAGCCGTCGTCGTCCGGGCGCTCCTCCAGACCGAGGTCGTGGTCGAGCTTGGCGGCCTGGATCAGCGTCCAGATCTGGGCGCGGATGGCCGGGAGCTTGGCCGGGTCCATGGCGGAGATCTGCGCGTACTCGTCGAGCAGCTGCTCCAGGCGCGCGATGTCGCCGTAGGAGTCGGCGCGGGCCATCGGCGGGACGAGGTGGTCGACGAGGGTGGCGTGCACCCGGCGCTTGGCCTGGGTGCCCTCGCCGGGGTCGTTGACCAGGAAGGGGTAGACGAGCGGGAGGTCGCCGAGGGCGGCGTCCGGGCCGCAGGCCGCGGACAGGCCGGCGTTCTTGCCGGGCAGCCACTCCAGGTTGCCGTGCTTGCCGAGGTGAACCATGGCGTCCGCGCCGAAGCCGCCGTCCTCGCGGGAAGCGGCGATCCAGCGGTAGGCGGCGAGGTAGTGGTGCGAGGGCGGCAGATCGGGGTCGTGGTAGATCGCGATCGGGTTCTCGCCGAAGCCGCGCGGCGGCTGGATGAGGACCAGCAGATTGCCGCGGCGCAGCGCGGCGAGCACGATGTCGCCGTCGGGGTTGTGGGTGCGGTCCACGAACATCTCGCCCGGCGGCGGCCCCCAGTGCTGCTCCACCGAAGTGCGCAGGTCCTCCGGGAGGGTGGCGTACCAGCGCTTGTAGTCGGCGGCCGGGATGCGGACGGGGTTGCGGGCCAGCTGCTCCTCGGTGAGCCACTCCTGGTCGTGGCCGCCGGCCTCGATGAGGGCGTAGATCAGCTCGTCGCCGTCACCGGATGCGAGGCCGGGCACCGGCTCGGCGCTCTCGTCGCCGAAGTCGTAGCCGTCCGCACGCAGCCGCCGCAGCAGTTCGACGGCGGAGGCGGGGGTGTCCAGTCCGACGGCGTTGCCGATGCGGGAGTGCTTGGTGGGGTAGGCGGAGAGCACCAGCGCGAGGCGCTTGTCGGCGTTGGGGAGGTGGCGCAGCCGGGCGTGGCGTACGGCGATGCCGGCGACCCGGGCGGCGCGCTCGGGGTCGGCGACGTAGACCGGGAGGCCGTCCTCGTCGACCTCCTTGAAGGAGAACGGGACGGTGATCAGCCGGCCGTCGAACTCGGGCACGGCGATCTGCGAGGCGGCGTCGAGCGGCGAGAGGCCCTCGTCGTTCTCCTCCCAGGCACTGCGCGGCCCGGTCAGGCACAGCGCCTGGAGGATCGGGACGTCGAGGGCGGCCAGCGCGCCGGCGTCCCAGGACTCGTCGTCGCCGCCGGCGCCGGCCTCGGCGGGCCTGGTGCCGCCGGCGGCGAGGACGGTGGTGACGATGGCGTCGGTGGTCCGCAGCGCGTCGATGAGTTCGGGCTCGGGGGCGCGGAGCGAGGCGACGTAGAGGGGGAGCGGGCGGCCGCCGGCCGTCTCGATCTGCGCGCACAGTTCGTGCACGAAGCCGGTGTTGCCGCTCATGTGGTGGGCGCGGTAGTAGAGCACGGCCACGACCGGGCCGGTGCCGTCGGCGGCCGGGCGCTCCAGGTGGCCCCAGGTCGGGGCGGGCTCGGGCGGTTCGAAGCCGTGGCCGGTGAGCAGCACGGTGTCGGAGAGGAAGCGGGCGAGCTGTTCGAGGTTGCCGGGGCCGCCGTGCGCCAGGTAGGCGTGCGCCTCGGCCGCGATGCCGACCGGGACCGTGGACTGCTCCATGAGCTGGGCGTCCGGGGCCTGTTCGCCGGTGAGGACGACCACCGGCCGGTGCTGGTCCTGGGCGAGCAGCAGGTCGAGGCCCTCCTGCCAGGCGCGGATGCCGCCGAGGAGGCGTACGACGACGAGGTCGGTGCCGTCGAGCAGGTCGGGCAGACCGGTGACGTCGAGGCGGGCGGGGTTGGCGAGCCGGTACGCCACCGGGCCGGTGGCCGCGCGGGCACTGAGCAGGTCGGTGTCGGAGGTCGACAGCAGCAGGATTCGGGGGGCCGCGGGGTGGTCCCCGGACGAATGCAGCATGCGAGCGCTGGCCTTCCTCGGGGTGTCCGCGCCCCGGGTGGTCGTAAGGACGGCGGGAGTTCCTGACTCACCCGGCACCGGCCGGGTTCACAGTGGCGGGACCGCGCCGGATTCTCACCGGGCTTCCTCCCTCGGGCCGAAGGGCCCGGCGCCGTCGCTGGCGTCCGACGGGTCAGCCGACCCGCCGACCTGCATAGTAAGGGCTGCGGGCGGAGGAGGTAAGCGGGCCTTGGCGGGGGCGGGGCGACACCGCGGGCGGCGGCTTCCGCACGCCCGGGACGCGGGCCTTCGCGGCCCGTGCCGCGGTGGCCGGATTCGTCCGTTTCATGGCCGGATCCGCCCCGGATCGGTCGCGCACCGTCGTAGGTATGCTCGCCGCCATGCCGCCCTCCCCCTCACCACGGCCCCGACGGGCCGAGCCGCCCGTGCGGGCCCGCGGTGACGCCTGCCCGGGAGCACTGCGGCTGCATCCGGCCGCCGACGGCCATCTCGCCCGAGTACGCATCCCCGCCGGTGACTTGACGGCTCGTCAGGCGCACGCGCTGGCCGATGCCGCGGACCTGCTCGGTGACGGCCGGCTGTCCCTGACCTCGCGCGGCAACGTCGAGCTGCGCGGCCTGCCGGACGGCTGCGGCGGCCGCCTCGCCGAGCTGCTGCACGACGCCGGCCTGCTGCCCTCCGAACGCCACGAACGCATCCGCAACATCCTCGCCTCCCCGCTGGCCGGACTGGACCGGAACACCCCTGCTGACGTGCGGTGGTGGGCCCGCCGGCTGGACGAGCTGCTGTGCGCGAGCGACTCCGCACCTGCGCTGTCCGGCCGCTTCCTGTTCGTCCTGGACGACGGGCGGGGCGATGTGGCGGCGCTCGGCGGCGATGTGACCTTGGTCGCAGAATCGGGCATCACGGGTGACGGGGCGGCCGGCGGCGGGGCGCTGCTGCGGGTCGGCGACGACCCGGCGGCGCTGCGGATCGCCGGCCCGGACGCACCGCGCGCGGCACTGGCCGCCGCCGAGACGTTCCTGACCGCCGCGGCGGCCGGCGGCACCGGCGCCTGGCGGGTGCGTGAACTCCCCGAGGGCCACGCACTGTCGGCGCGGGACGTGGCGGCGGGGCTGCGCGCGGCGGGCATCGAGGCGTCGTACGTGGCGGAGGGGGAAGGTGTGGCCGAGCCAGTGGTCCGCCACGCGGACTCCTCCGCCCCCGGCATCATCGAGGGCCGCGACGGCCGCCGCGCGCTGTCCGTACTGGCGCCGCTCGGCAGGCTGTCGGTGGCCCAGTGGCGGCTGCTCGCCTCCCTCGCGGCCGACGAGGGATCCGGCGGACTCCGCCTCACCCCGTGGCGCGGCATCGTCGTCCCCGGCCTGCCGGCCGCCGCGGCCGCGCCCCGCCTCCGCGCACTGTCCGCCGCCGGCCTGGTCACCGACCCGTCCTCCCCCTGGCACCGCATCGGCGCCTGCACCGGCCGACCGGGCTGCGCCAAGTCCCTCACCGACGTCCGCGCGGACGTGACGGCCGCGGTCGAGGCGGGCGTACCCCTGCCACCAGGCCTCCCCGCATCCATTCCCGTGCCACCGTCAGCCCCCCTCTACTGGTCCGGCTGCGAGCGCCGCTGCGGGCATCCGCACGGCACCTGGATCGACGTACTGGCGACGGAGGCGGGATACCGGGTCGCGGTCGTCGGCCCGGACACACCGCGGCCGACGCCGCCGGCGACAGCAACACCGACCACACCGACAGCGACAGCAACCCCCGCGTCATCCGCAGTACCGGCACCATCCGCACCACCCGCAACACCAGGAACGCCAGAAACGAGGCCAGAGTGACCGCGTTCGACTACGAGAAGGACGGTGCGGAGATCTACCGCCAGTCCTTCGCCACCATCCGCGCCGAGGCGGACCTCGCCGGCCTGCCCGCCGACGTCAGCCGGGTCGCGGTCCGGATGATCCACGCCTGCGGCATGGTCGACCTCGTACGCGATCTGGCCTTCACCCCCGGTGTGGTGACCGCCGCCCGCAAGGCGCTGCGTGACGGCGCGCCGATCCTCTGCGACGCCAACATGGTCGCCAGCGGCGTCACCCGCAAGCGGCTGCCGGCCGGCAACGAGGTGCTCTGCACGCTGGCCGACCCCGCGGTGCCGGACCTGGCCGCCCGGATGGGCACCACCCGCAGCGCCGCGGCCCTGGAACTGTGGCGGGACCGCATGGAGGGCGCCGTCGTCGCGTTCGGCAACGCCCCGACCGCCCTCTTCCGGTTCCTCGAAATGATCGAGGAGGGCGCTCCCCGCCCGGCCGCCGTGATCGGCATACCCGTCGGCTTCATCGGCGCGGCGGAGTCCAAGGACGCCCTCATCGCCCATCCGTCGGAGCTGGACCACATCGTGGTGCGCGGACGGCGCGGCGGCAGCGCCATGGCCGCGGCCGCCCTCAACGCCCTGGCTAGCGAGGAAGAGTGAGCGTGAGCGAGCAGCAGGAAACCGGCACCGGCACGGGCGCCCGCACCGGGACCACCGGCCGTCTCTACGGCGTGGGCCTCGGCCCCGGCGACCCGTCCCTGATGACCGTGCGGGCCGTCGACGTCATCGCCGAGGCCGACGTCATCGCCTACCACAGCGCCCGCCACGGCCGTTCGATCGCGCGCTCCATAGCGGCCCGGCACCTGCGCGCCGACCACATCGAGGAGGCGCTGGTCTACCCGGTCACCACCGAGTCGACCGACCACCCCGGCGGCTACCGCGGCGCGCTCGACGAGTTCTACGAGGAGGCCGCGGAGCGCCTGGCCGCGCACCTCGACGCCGGCCGCACGGTGGCGGTCATCTCCGAGGGCGACCCGCTCTTCTACGGCTCCTACCAGCACATGCACAAGCGGCTCGCGCACCGCTACCCGACCGAGGTGATCCCCGGCGTCACCTCGATCAGCGCCGCCGCGGCCCGCCTGGGCAAGCCGCTCGCGGAGGCCGACGAGGTCCTGACGATCCTCCCCGGCACGCTGCCCGAGGAGGAACTGACCGCCCGCCTGGCCTCCACCGACACCGCCGTGGTCATGAAGCTGGGCCGCACCTTCCCGACCGTCCGCCGCGCCATGGAACGCGCCGGCCGCCTCCCCGAAGCCCACTACGTCGAACGCGCGACGATGCCCGGCGAACGCACCGCCGACCTCGCCGCGATCGACTCCGACACCGTCCCCTACTTCTCCGTCACGGTCGTCCCCAGCCGCATCGCGGCCCAGTCGGCACCGCAGCCCTCCAAGACCCCGGCGTCCGCACGGGGAGCAGGCGAGCTGGGTGAGGTACGCGAGCTGGATGAGCTGGACGAACTGGGCGAAGTGGTCGTCGTAGGCACCGGCCCGGCGGGCCCCCTCTGGCTCACCCCCGAGTCCCGCGGCGCCCTCGCCGCCGCCGAGGACCTGGTCGGCTACACCACCTACCTGGACCGCGTCCCGGTACGCCCCGGCCAGCGCCGCCACGCCTCCGACAACAAGGTCGAGTCCGAACGCGCCGAACTCGCCCTGGACCTGGCCCGCCGCGGCCGCCGGGTGGCCGTGGTCTCCGGCGGCGACCCGGGCATCTTCGCCATGGCGACAGCAGTCCTGGAAGTCGCCTCGCAGGACCCGTACCGCTCGATCCCGGTCCGCGTCCTCCCCGGCGTCACCGCCGCCAACGCGGCCGCCGCCCGCGCCGGTGCCCCCCTCGGCCACGACTACGCGGTCATCTCCCTCTCCGACCGTCTCAAGCCGTGGGAGGTCATCGCCGAACGCCTCCATGCCGCCGCCTCCGCCGACCTGGCCCTCGCCCTCTACAACCCCGGCTCCCGCAGCCGCACCTGGCAGGTGGCCAAGGCCCGCGAACTCCTCCTGGAACACCGCGCCCCGGACACCCCGGTCATCCTCGCCCGCGACATCGGCGGCCCCGGGGAATCCGTCCGCACCGTCCCCCTCGCCGACCTCGACCCCACCCAGGTCGACATGCGCACCCTCCTGATCATCGGCTCGTCCCAGACGCAGAAGGTACGACGCGACGACGGCACGGAGATCGTGTGGACACCGCGGAGGTATCCGGAGAAGTAGCAGGCAGGTGGGTGTGGGCCCCGGACACGAGCCCGGGGTCACGCCCCTTGCCGGCAAACCTGACACCGGTCCGTGCCGTCCCACTCCTCCCACCCGAAGGCGGTGGGCGCAAAGGGGCGGCCCTCCAGTTCCTCGCGCACGGCCACGCGGTAGGCCCAGACCGCTTCGAGGTAGGGGTGATAGACGTCGTGGAAGGCGCGCGAGTTGTGCCGCGCCCCTTCCGCAACGGCACGCTGCAGCGCCCGCAGCCGCTCGAACATGGCCTGTCCGGCACCGGCAACGGCGGTACTCGCGTCGATGAACAGCCGCTCCCGCACCTCATGGATCGCAGCGTCGGTCAGCGCCGCACGCGCGGCGGCACCGACATCCGCCTCGTCATCCGCCCACTGGGCGATCTGCCGAAGCCGCGCGTGGCACACCCCGGCAGCGGAGATGAACTCGATGTAGACCGCCCGCCGCCGCTCCGCACTGCTACGGGCTTTCTCGTGGCGCTGCTTGAGTTGATCCGCAAGCACGGTCCCGGAAATGGCGATCAGACCACCACTCACGGTCGCGACGAGCGTCCCCCAGTCCACACGTCCCCCTTCACGGTGGCGATGAACGACGACCAGGCGGCAGCGCGGATGCGCAGCACCGGACCGTTCGGGTTCTTGCTGTCCCGGACGGACACGGTGTGCGGGAGCCCGTCGGCTACCTCCACGCAGTTGTCAGCTCCGCCGTCGCTGTAGCTGCTCTTGCGCCACACCGTCACAACCGGCCACCCTTCACCGTCGCTATGAATGAGCCCCAATGCGTCAGCCGGGACGTACAGCACCGGGCTGTCGGGAAGCTTGCTGTCGCGGACGGGTACGACACCGGTGAAACCAGCGGCTACCTCGACGCAGTTGTTGTCTCCGCCGTCGCTGTAGCTGCTCTTGCGCCACACCGTGCCGCTCCGACCGGGCAACGCAGTCATAGCCGCCCGTCCTTCACCGTCTCTATGAATGAGGTCCACGCACCGGCGGTGACGCGCAGCACCGGACCGTCGGGAACCTTGCTGTCACGGACGGGGACGATGTCGGTGAAACCGTCGGCCACCTCGACGCAGTTGTCCTCACCGCCATCGCTGTAGCTGCTCCTGCGCCAAGCCGCACCCGCAAGGTCTGAGGTCGTCTTCATGGCTTGCTTTCCTCCACCAACTGCCGGATGAACGCTGCTGAGTCGGACGGCGGAAGTGCCGCGTCTCGAAGCCGATCGTAGGACAGGCGGTATCGAGTGATTTCGTCTGGCTCTTCGATCAGTTCGCTTGACGTGTTGCCTTCCAAGTGGGCAACAGCGCTCCCGTCCGCCATCCAGAGGATCGTCAGGGAGCCACCCATGAGGTTATGCACGCCGGTCGCGAACGGAAGTACCTGGATGGCCATATGAGGCGCCTCCGCAGCCTCAGCAAGCCGCGCTAGTTGGCCATGCCACACCACCGGATCGGGGGCTGGGCGCCGTAGCGCCGCCTCGTCGAGGATGATCCGAATGCTCGGCGGTCGGTCTCGCTGGAGGAGCTCCTGCCTGCCCATGCGGGCCGCGACGGCTTCTTCCAGCTCATCGGGACTTATGGGTGTCGGGGAAGAGGAGAGCACCACCCGGGCGAAGGCCTCGGTCTGCAACAAGCCAGGGACAACCACCGAGTACTTGTGGATGATCACGGCCTTCGCCTCGTACCGCATGAACTCGCGATACCTGTCCTTGAACGCATCCAGCCGCGCCAACCTCCACAACCGCACCAGCAGTTCGCCCGTCCCGTGGACCCGGTCGAGCGCCTCCATCACCGGTAGCTTCGAGAGGCGTTCGCCGGTTTCCAGGCGGTGCAGGTACGTGCGGTCGTAGTTGGTTTCCTCGGCCAGTTGGGCCAGGGATTTGCCAGCCGCCTCGCGTAACCGACGGAGTTCGCAGGCGAGGACCCAGCGGGCGGAATCCTCGTTATCGGAATTCTTTTCGACCATCCCCACTCTCCCCTTGTTGCCCTTTTCCACGGCAACGTCCACCTACTTTCACAAGCGGCGTCGCGCCAGCAACTCTAGTGACCAGCAAGGGCGTTGACATCACCCGCCAGGATCCGAACTTGGGGAAGGAAAGAAATAGATGGTGGAGCGCAGTCGGGCGGCCGCGACGATCAAGGATGCGGAGGAGGCGCGGGATGAGTTGCGGGTGGCGCTGAAGGGAGCGGGAGTGACCTTGCCCTCGCTGACCCTGGACGGCGTCTCGCTGGTGGGGGACTTTCCGCGGCCGCTCGTGGACCTGGGGCGTTGTACGCCGCAGACTGCGCGGCGGCTGGCTGAGGCATTGCGGGGCGAGGTTCGGTGAATGGTTCGGTGAGGGGCGAAGGGAACGAGGCCGGCACGACACGTGATCCGGAACGCGTGGCGCGGAATGCGGAAACCACACGGCGGCGGCTCGAAGAGCTGGTGGAGCGGGTACGGGAAGCGAATCGGTTCAGTGTTCGGTGGCCTCGGTGAAAAGGCGCGTCCGGAGCCAATTCTCCGCGTCGGCCGGAGTGGCCACCTCCGGAATTCCCACCGGTGTCGGGGGCCGGCGTACGACCACTACCGGAATTCCCGCCTCACGGGCCGCGGTCAATTTCGGGGCGGTGGCCGCCGCGCCGCTGTCCTTCGTCACGAGGACGTCGATGCGGTGAGTGTGGAGCAGTTCGCGCTCGCCCTCCAGGGTGAAGGGGCCGCGGTCGAGGAGCACCTCCATCCGGGGCGGGTGCGGGGGCTCGGGGGCGTCGACGGAGCGGACGAGGAACCAGAGGTCGGTGAGGCGGGAGAAGTGGGCCAGGCCCATGCGGCCGGTGGTGAGGAAGATGCGGGAGCCGAGGGTGGGGAGGAGCGTGGCGGCCTCCTCCAGGGAGGCGACCTGGTGCCAGGTGTCGTCGGGGCCCGGTACCCAGCCGGGACGGCGGAGCGCCAGCAGGGGAACATGAGTGGTGGCGGCCGCGTGGGCCGCGTGGAAACTGATCGTGCCGGCGAAAGGATGGGTGGCGTCGATGAGCGCGTCCACCGCGTGCTCGCGCAGCCAGCGGGCAAGGCCGTCGGGGCCGCCGAAACCGCCGATGCGGACCTCCCCGTCGGGCAGGCGCGGCGCCGCCACCCGGCCGGCCAGCGAGGTCGTCACACGCAGGGCCGGCTCGGCGGCCAGGGCGGCGGCCAGGCGGCGGGCCTCCGTAGTACCGCCGAGGATGAGTACGTGGCGTGGCGGGCGGGCTGCGTCGGGCATGGGATGTGGGTTCCTCCGTGGGTGAAGCGCAACGGCGGCAGGGTACGGGGCGGCCGGATGGCGGGACGCCCGAGGGCGGGCAGCAACCGGCCGCGAGCGGGAAGCAGGCCGCCGCGGGAGGGCAGCAGACCGCCGCGGGAGGGCGGAGTGCGCAGCTTGCGCACACCGGGCTGCGGCCCGGTTGGACGACCGGTGCGTGTGCGACGGCGGCGAGCACGGCCGCGTACACCGCGCTGCTGACCGGCGAGTTCCCGGACCCGGTGACGATCACTCTGCCGAAGGGGCAGACGCCGTCGTTCGCGCTGGCGGTGGAGGAACTGGACGCCGGGACCGGCAGCGCCATGGCCGGGGTGGTCAAGGACGCGGGGGACGATCCGGACGTGACGCACGGGGCGTTGGTCCGGGCGCGGGTGCGGGTGCTGTCGCCCGGGTCCGGCGTGGTGTTCAAGGCCGGGCCGGGTGTGGGGACCGTGACCCGTCCCGGGCTGCCGCTGGACGTCGGCGAGCCCGCGATCAACCCCGTACCGCGGCAGATGATGCGGGAGCACCTGACCGAGGTGGCCCGTCGGTACGGCGGTGCCACGGTGCCCGGTTCGGGAACCTGTTCGGGAACCGGTGCGGAGCCCGGTGCGGAGCCCGACATCGAGGTCGAGATCTCCGTCGATCACGGGGAGGAGATCGCCCGTAGTACATGGAATCCGCGGCTCGGCATCCTGGGCGGGCTGTCGATCCTGGGGACCACCGGGATCGTGGTCCCGTATTCGTGCTCGGCGTGGATCGATTCCATCCGGCGTGGGGTGGATGTGGCGCGTGCGGCGGGACGTACGCATGTGGCGGGGTGTACGGGATCGACGTCGGAGAAGGTCGCGGTCGCGCTGCACCACCTGCCCGAGGACGCCCTGCTGGACATGGGGGACTTCGCGGGGGCGGTGCTCAAGTACGTGCGGCGGCACCCGGTGGACCGGCTCACGATCTGCGGCGGGTTCGCCAAGCTGTCCAAACTGGCGGCCGGGCACCTGGATCTGCACTCGGCACGGTCCCAGGTGGACAAGGGGTTCCTCGCGGAGCTGGCCCGGCAGGGCGGGGCCGACGAGGCGCTGGCGGAGGCGGTGGCCGCGGCCAACACCGGGCTGGGGGCGCTGCAGTTGTGTACGGCGGCCGGGGTGCCACTGGGCGATCTGGTGGCGGCGAGGGCGCGGGACGAGTCGCTGGCCGTGCTGCGCGGGGCGCCGGTCGCCGTCGACGTGCTCTGCATCGACCGGGCCGGGATGGTGGTCGGCCGGGCGGAGCCGCGGGGGCCCGGGGGCAGCGACCGGCGCCGCTGACGCCGGCCGGGGGCCCGGGGCCGGCGGCAGGCGCCGCTGACGGCGGCCGGGGCCCCGCGGCTCGCGCCCGTGGCCTTCCTTCAGTGCCTGGCGCGGAGGACGTCCTTGCGCCCCGCCTGGGCGGCGTCGCGGAAGCGGTAGCCCATGCGGTCCGCCACGCAGTCGGGGCCGTTGGTCAGGCTGCCCAGGGCCGTGCCGAGGGCGCAGGTGGCGAGGCGCAGCGGGCTGTCGCGCATCCAGTCCGTGCGGTACTGGCGCTCGCTGGTCCGGCGGCTGTTGCTCCGGCTGTAGTCGCGCAGGCCCGAGGTGTCGGGCGTCCGGGCCGCCGTGTCGGTACTGCCGCCCACCGGTGCGGGGTCGGTCTTCGGCCGGGCGGCTGCCTGGTGGGCCGGGGTGTCGGCGGCGGCGACGGTGCCGCCGGCGAGGGTGAGCAGGGCTGCGGCGGCGACGGATCCGGCGGCCAGTCTCGTGCGGGTGCGGGTGCGCATCGTGGGTGCTCCTTTGCTCGGGTGCCGCGGGCTTCCCTTGGTCCGCGCGTGTCCACGTTGCTTACCGGCCCCCGAGCGGCCGGTAACGGACATTCATCGGACATTCACCCCGATGCGGTCATATGATCAGTCAGACGCCCGAGCGGCGCGGGCCGGAGGTCCGATCAGCCGGCGTCGGACGTCTGAATCAACCTGCGTCGGACGCCGCACGCCCGCCCGGTACGGCCCCCGGCCCGCCGTCGCACGGCCCGTGCGGGCGCTCGCGGTCGGTCGAGTACAGGTGGCTGTCGCGGAACTGCTCGGCACCCAGCGTGCGGCCGACCATGATGACCGCCGTACGGACCACGCCCGCGGCCTTCACCTGGTCCGCGATGTCGGCGAGGGTGCCGCGCAGGACGAGTTCGTCGGGGCGGGAGGCCATGGCGACGACGGCGGCCGGGCAGTCGGCGCCGTAGTGCGGCAGGAGTTCGGCGACGACCCGGTCGACGTACATCGCCGCGAGGTGGAGCACCAGCAGGGCACCGCTGCGCCCGAGGGTGGCGAGGTCCTCGCCCTCGGGCATCGGGGTGGCGCGCTGCGCGACGCGGGTGAGGATGACGGTCTGGCCGACGGTGGGCACGGTCAGTTCGCGCTTGAGCGCGGCGGCCGCGGCGGCGAACGCGGGGACGCCCGGCACCACCTCGTACGGCACGCCGGCCGCGTCCAGGCGGCGCATCTGCTCGGCGACGGCGCTGAAGACGGACGGGTCGCCGGAGTGCAGCCGGGCGACGTCGTGGCCCTCCTCGTGGGCGCGGACCATCTCGGCGGTGATGGTGTCGAGGTCCAGCTGCGCGGTGTCGATGAGCCGGGCGCCGGGCGGGCACTCGGCGAGCAGTTCGCGCGGCACCAGGCTGCCGGCGTAGAGACAGACCCCGCAGGAGGCGAGCGTGCGGGCGCCGCGGACGGTGATCAGGTCGGGGGCGCCGGGGCCGGCACCGATGAAGTGGACGGTCATGGTCGTTCGGTCTCCTGGGAGGCGGCGATACGGGGCGGCGGACGCTGAGGGGGGACGGGGGCGGTACGGGCAGAGGGTGGCACCGGAGGGCGGGTTACGGCCGGTCTTCCGGTGGTTTGACCGCCGACCACTGGGTCACCGGCATCGCCTGCCGCCAGCCCGTGAAGCCGCCGACCGGGGCGGCGTGGGCGACCGCCAGCCGGACCAGTTCGCCGCCGTGCCGCCGGTACCGGTCGGCGAGCAGCGCCTCGGACTCCAGCGTCACGGTGTTCGCGACGATCCGGCCGCCCGGGGGCAGCGCCTCCCAGCAGGCGTCCAACAGGCCGGGGGCGGTCAGCCCGCCGCCGATGAACACCGCGTCCGGGGTGGGCAGGCCGGCCAGCGCGGCGGGCGCGGGGCCCTGGACGACGCGCAGGGCCGGGACGCCGAGGGTGTGCGCGTTGCGGCCGATCCGCTCGGCCCGTACGGGGTCGCGTTCGACGCTGACGGCGCGGCAACTACGGTGCGCGCGCAGCCACTCGATGGCGATGGAGCCGGAGCCGCCGCCGATGTCCCAGAGGAGTTCGCCGGGGGCGGGGGCCAGCGCGGCGAGGGTGACGGCGCGGACGTGGCGCTTGGTGAGCTGGCCGTCGTGCTCGTACGCGGTGTCGGGGAGGCCCGGGACGGTGGAGAGCGGCACGGTGCCGGGCTCCCGGGCGCAGTCGAGGGCGATGACGTTGAGCGGATCGCCGGGCTCCCGGCCCCAGTCGGCGGCGTGGCCCTCGGTCAACTGCTCCCGCTCGCCGCCGAGTTGCTCCAGTACGCGCATCCGGGTCGGCCCGAAACCGTGCGCGCGCAGGAGGGCGGCGACCTCGGCGGGGGTGCCGGCGCCGGCGGACAGGACGAGCAGCCGGTGGCCGTCGTACAGCGCGCGGGCCAGGTTCTCGACGGGCCGCCCGACGAGCGTGACGACCTCGGTGTCCTCGACCGGCCAGCCGAGGCGGGCGCACGCGTAGGAGACGGCGGAGGGGTGGGGCAGCACCCGGAGCCGGTGCCCGGCGCCGCTCTCCGCCAGGACCTCGGTCAGCGTCCGCCCGATGCCGTAGAACATCGGGTCACCGCTGGCCAGGACGCACACCCGGCGTCCGGCGTGCGCGGCGAGCAGCCCGGGGACGGCGGGGCGCAGCGGCGAGGGCCAGGTGACGCGCTCACCGGGGCACTCCCCCTCGGGCAGCAGCGCGAGCTGGCGGGCGCCGCCGATGAGGACCTCGGCCGCCCGCAGCACCTGCTGCGCGGCCCCGGACAGACCCGCCCAGCCGTCGGCTCCGACGCCGACGACGGTGAGGTGCTCGGAACCGGCCGGTGCGGATGGTGCGGGGCTCACTGCCGATTACCTCTTGCCTCTCGCCTCGGGACCTCAAGCGCGTGTCGTACGGGAGCGGAAACTCTACTGACCGGGGTGGGACGGGCGTGGGGCCGGGCCGGGCGGGCGGTCCGACCGGACGGTCCGGGTCCGTTGGCGCGGTCTCACCGGTTGGCCACCTCATCGCCCTGACCAGGCACGATACGCCGTTCGACGGTAATGACAACGGTCACCGGTGCAGCCTTTGGATCTTTTGTCGAAGTGCTGTTTGCTTCGCAAGGAGGGGACCGGAGGAAGGAGCGCCATGAGCGGCGACGCGCACAGCCACGGGCACAGCCACGGGCACGGGCACAGCCATGCGCACGGGGTGGCGCCGGACGCCGACCGGCGGTGGCTGCGGGCCGCGCTCGGGCTGCTCACCGCGTACATGGCGGTCGAGGTCGTCATCGGTGTGCTGGCCGGATCGCTGGCGCTGATCTCGGACGCCGCCCACATGCTCACCGACGCGGTCTCGATCCTGCTGGCCCTGATCGCGATGCGGCTGGCGGCGCGGCCGGCGCGCGGCGGGTACACCTACGGGCTCAAGCGCGCCGAGATCCTGTCCGCGCAGGCCAACGGCATCACCCTGCTCCTGCTGTCGGTCTGGCTGGCGTACGAGGCGGTGCAGCGGCTGATCTCGCCGCCCGCGGTGGGCGGGGCGATGGTCCTGTGGACCGCGCTGTCCGGGATCGTGGTGAATCTGATCTGCACCTGGCTGCTGTCCAGGGCCAACCGCTCCAGCCTGAACGTCGAGGGCGCCTACCAGCACATCCTCACCGACCTGTTCGGCTTCGTGGCCACCGCGCTCTCCGGTCTCGTCGTACTGACCACGGGCTTCGAGCGGGCCGACGCGATCGCCACGCTCGTCGTCGTCGCGCTGATGCTGCGGGCCGGTACGGGGCTGGTGCGGGAGTCCGGACGGATCTTCATGGAGGCCGCGCCGGCCGGCCTGGACCCGGACGCGCTGGGCGACCGGCTGGTATCCCAGGACGAGGTCGTCGAGGTGCACGACCTGCACATCTGGCAGATCACCTCCGGGCAGCCGGCGCTCTCCGCGCACATCCTGGTGGCCCCCGGCGGCGACTGCCACAAGGTGCGCCGCGGTCTGCAGGAGCTGCTGAGCGGCGAGTACCGCATCACGCACGCCACGCTCCAGGTCGATCACGTCGGGGAGCAGGCCGAAGCGGGCGAGGTGCTGACACTCGGCCCGCGGCCCGGCACCGGGTCACCGGCCGAGCCGCCCACCGCCCCCGACCACTGCGCGGACGCACACGGGCCGGTGCACCGGCCCGGGCCGCACCGGCACTGAAGCCCCAGGTCCCGCAGGCCCGCGTCCGCCGCTGCGCCCTCACTCGGGTGAACCCGGAGCGGTGGCGGGCCGCATGACACCGGTCGCGGCCGGCGCGATGCTCCGATGGCGGCATGAGAACCGGCATGAGAACCGGCACGAGGGCCGCCGTCGTCTGCGCGCTGCTGTGCGCCGCCACGCTCCCCGGCCCGTCCACCCTCGCGTACGCCCGGCAGGTCGCGCAGGCGCCGCCGGCCGTCTCCGTCACGGTCGCGGTGACGGACGGGACCGACGACGCCGAGGCGGGGCGGCGGCTCGACTACCGCGTGACCGTGCACAACCTGGGCGCCGAGGACGTCCACGGGGTCCGGATCGAGCAGCGGATGCCCGCGACCACGACCGCCGTGACCGCTGCCGACGGCGTCGTCGAGGGGCGCGGGACGGAGGAGCGGAAGGTCACCTGGCGCGCCGATCTGCCGGCCCACGACATCCAGGTGTTCACCGCCGAGGCCGTGCTCGGTGACCGTCCCGCCGGCGCCGCCACCGCCGCGCCCGGGACCCTGCGGGCCGCCGCCACCGCCTGTGTGTACCTGGGCGGTTCCTACGCGCCGGTGGCCTGCTCGGGCGATGTGGACGACCTGCCGGAGTCCCGGGCCGAGGACGCGGACGGCGGTGGCTGGGCATGGTGGGCGATGGCCGCCGCGGTCGCGGCGCTGCTCGCGCCGGGGGCGGTGCGGGCGGTGCGCCGCCGGCGGGCGGCCGGCCCGGGCGCCACCGGCTGAGCCCACCGCCGACGGCCGGGCCCTGGCCGGGCTCACCCATTGGCACCGGTCCCGGTCGCGGGCGCCTGGCGTTCGCACTTGCCTGGAAGGTGGTCGCCGTGATCGCCGGGCAGGAAAGGACAGGACGCCATGCCAGCGAGCGCACCCGTACGCCTGGGCGGGCGGGTGACGGAGGGGGACGGGCCGCCGGCCGGAGCGCGGTGGCCGGGGCGCGCGCTGGCCGGCGGGGTGCTGCTGGTCGTGGGGGCGCTGCTGCTGCCGCTGAGCCTGGCCGCCACCTGGGCGCGGTACCGGCTGACCGAGACCGACGGCTATGTGGCGGCGGTGGCACCGCTGGCCGGGAACGCCGCCGTGCAGCAGGCCGTGGTCGACGACGTGACGCACTCGGTGATGGCGCACGTCCGGATCGACGGGCTGCTGAAGGCCGTCAGCCCCGCCCGGCGGCCCGCGGTGCGCCGCCATTTCACCCGCGGCATCCGGGAGTTCGTGGCCAAGCAGGTGCGGCAGGTGGTCACCGGGCGCGGCTTCCCGGCGATGTGGAAGGGCGTGCACCGGTCCGCGCACCGGACGCTGGACGGCAGCCTCGCCGCGTCCGGCGACCCCCGTTCCCCGGTCACGCTCGATCTGACCCCCGTCGTCGAACGGGTCCGCCGCCAGGTGGCGCACAACGGCATGGGGCTGGACCTGCTCCGCCGGGTGCCGCGGTCCGGGGTGGAGATCGTGCTGCTCAAGGCCCCCGACGTGCCGCGGATCCGGGCCGGTTACGAGGTCGTCCG
This sequence comes from Streptomyces sp. NPDC048197, assembly GCF_043202395.1. NCBI lineage: Bacteria > Bacillati > Actinomycetota > Actinomycetes > Kitasatosporales > Streptomycetaceae > Streptomyces > Streptomyces sp. NPDC048197. The sequence continues at coordinate 631,698 of NZ_JBIDAJ010000001.1, read as the reverse complement.
CAGGGGGGCGCTGCTGCTGCCGCCGGCCGCCGCGCTGTGTCTGGGCGGCGGGCTGCTGCTGGTGCGGCGCCGGCGGCGGGCGCTGGTCTGTGCCGGTACGGGCTGCGCGGCGGCCGCCGCCCTGCTGGCCGTGGCGCTGGCGCTGGTGCGCGGCCGCACGCTGGCGGCCCTGCCCACGATGATCTCCCGGCCGGCGGCCGGGGCGTACGCCGATGCGCTCACCGGACCACTGCGTACCGGGGTCTGGCTGCTGGTCGGCGCGGGGGTGCTCACCGCGGTGCTGGCCGCGGCGGGGCCGCCGGCGGTCCGGGCCTGGCGGAACCGGAGCTGACGCCCGGTCGCTCAGACGGTCAGGACGGTCTTGCCCTGGGCGCGGCCGGTGCGGCTGGTCTCCAGGGCCTCGGGGGCCTCTTCGAGGGGGACCTCGCGGCCGACCAGGACCGTCAGCCGGCCCGCGTCCACGTGCCCGGCCAGGATCTCCAGGAGCTGCGGCGAGGGGCGGTTGACGAAGTTGAAACCGCGCAGGTTCTGTTCGGTCAGCTCGTCCGCGTCCGCCGAGCCGATCAGCGAGACGGCGGTGCCCCCGTCGCGTACGGTCCGGGTCAGCTCGGCGAACTCGGCCGGGCCGCCGGTCATGTCGATCAGCACGTCCACGCCGTCCGGGTGGGCCGCGAGGACCTGGTCGGCGACCGGGCCCGCGGTGTGGTCGACGGTCTCCGCGGCACCCAGCGTGCGCATCAGCTCCGCCTTGGCCGGGCGGGCGGTGGCGATCACCTCCGCGCCGCGGCCGGCCGCCAGCTGGGTGGCGAAGGTGCCGACGCCACCGGTCGCACCGACGATGAGGACCCGCTTGCCCTCGCTGATCCGGGTCTCCTCGACGAGGTTGTACGCGGTCATGCCGGCCGTCGGCAGCGCCGCGGAGGTCGCGTAGGTGACGCTGCGGGCGGCGTGCGCGATGCGGTTCTCGTCGGCGAGGGCCAGTTCGCAGTACGAGCCGCCGCCCCGCTCCGGCCGCTGGAACTGGCCGAACACCGCGTCGCCGACGGTGAACCGCCGGACCCCGGTGCCGATCGCGAGCACCTCACCGGCCCCGTCCGTGCCCAGCACCAGGGGGAAGGCCACCGGAACGGCGTCGCCGAACATGCCGTCGGCGATCTTCCAGTCGACGGGGTTGAGTCCGGCGGCGGCCAGCCGCACCAGGACCTCGCCCGGCCCTGGTTCGGGCTGCGGCAGATCCATGAGCTGCGGCTGTTCACCGAATGCGCTGACTGCTACGGCTCTCATCGTGGCGTTCCCTTCCACCCTTTCGACCGGTGGCCGGAGTGGATCGTAAGCACGCCGGTGCGGCCGGACGCGGCAGGAGGAGAGGCGGTGCGGCGGAAGCAACTCGTACGGCCCCCGGGCCATGCGCCCAGCCGGGCCGGGGCATGCCGCCAGCCGGGGATGCGCGGCGTTGCGGCGAAGGGCGTTCACCTCGCAGGAAGGTGCCCCTCGGGTACACATGACGCCATGCGCGTTCTGGTGGTGGCGGACGAGGAATATCTCGCGGAGCTGATCGCGGCCGGCCTGCGCCGCGACGCGATCGCCGCGGACATCGCCCACGACGGCCGGGAGGCGCTGGCCAAGATGCGGCTCGGCGCGTACGACGTACTCGTCCTGGACCGCGATCTGCCCGGCCCGCACGGCGACGACATCCGCCGGCACGTCGTGGAACGGGGCCGGCCGACCCGGATGCTGATGCTCACCGCGTCCGGCACGGCCCACGACCGGGTGGGGGACCGGGTGGAGGGTCCGGGCCTGGGCCTGGGTGCCGACGACTACCTCGGCAAGCCGTTCGCGTACGAGGAGTTGCTCGCCCGGGTACTGGCGCTGGGCCGGCGGGCCCGGCCCACGCGGCCGCCGGTCATCGAGCGGGCCGGCGTCACCGTCGACACCGCCCGCCGGCTCGCGCTGCGCGACGGACGGCCGCTGCCGCTGTCCCGCCAGGAGTTCGGGGTGCTGGAGGTGCTGCTGCGGGCCCAGGGCGCGGTGGTCAGCGGGGACGATCTGATCGAGGAGGTGTGGGAGGAGCACACCAGCTACCGCACCAACGCGGTCCAGGTCACGCTCAGCACGCTGCGCGCCAAGCTCGGCGACCCCCCGGTGATCGAAACCGTGCCGGGCGCCGGCTACCGGCTGCGCGGCCGGTGAGGCTGCCCGACTGCCCGGCGGAGCACGGCGGCATGACCCGATTGCCCGCATGACGCGAAGGGGCGCGAGCAGCGGGATTCAATGGGCCAATGATCCGGTTCGAGTCCGTCACCAAGCAGTATCCCGACGGCACCACCGCCGTGGACGACCTGTCCTTCGAGGTCGCGGAGGGGGAGCTGGTGACCCTCGTGGGGCCGTCCGGCTGCGGCAAGACCACGACCATGATGATGGTCAACCGGCTCATCGATCCCACCCGCGGACGGATCTTCGTCGACGGTGCGGACATCGCCGGCGTCGACCCCGTCCGGTTGCGCCGCCGGATCGGCTACGTCATCCAGCAGACCGGCCTCTTCCCGCACCGGACCGTCCTCGACAACACCGCCACCGTGCCCTTCCTGACCGGCTGGAAGAAGGCCGAGGCACGGGCCCGGGCCGCCGAACTCCTGGACCTGGTGGGGCTGGACCCGGACGTCTACGGCCCGCGCTACCCCGACCAGCTCTCCGGCGGCCAGCGCCAGCGCGTCGGCGTGGCCCGGGCCCTCGCCGCCGATCCGCCCGTCCTGCTGATGGACGAGCCGTTCGGGGCGGTCGATCCGGTCGTCCGCGAGCGCCTCCAGAAGGAGTTCCTGCGGCTGCAGGCCACCATGCACAAGACGGTGCTGCTGGTCACCCACGACATCGAGGAGGCCATCCGGCTCGGCGACCGGATCGCGGTCTACGGGGCCGGCCGGATCGAGCAGTACGACACCCCCGCGAGCGTCCTGGGCGCCCCGGCCACCCCCTACGTCGCCGAATTCGTCGGCACCGACCGGGCGTTGAAGCAGCTGTCGGTCACCGGGATCGACCACGGCGACCTCGAACGCCCGCCGTTCGCCCGCCTCGGTGAACCGGCCTCCGAGGCGGCGCGACGGCTACGGGCCGAGGGCGCCCGGTGGGCGGTGGTGCTGGACGAGGACGGCGAACTGCACGGCTGGGTGGGCGCCGAGGAACTGGCCGGCGCCGGGGGCACGGTCGCCGGGCACGCCCGGCGGATGGAGGCGTGGGTGCCGTTCACCGGCACGTTGAAGGCCGCGTTCAGCGAGATGCTCAAGCACGACGCCGGCTGGATCGCGGTCCTGGACGGCCACCGCTTCCTCGGCGTCCTCACCCCGACCAAGCTGCACGAAGCGCTGCGCCGCACCATCGACTCGGACGAGCGGGGGGTGCCGCGGGACCGGGCGCGGGTGGACTCGGTACCGACGCAGTGAGGCACGATCACGAGCGTTCCTGGCCGGCTGTTTCACGTGAAACGCCGCGGTCGCGAACAGGGCGCCGGTTTCACGTGAAACACGCAGCCTTTGCCGGCCACCGCCCGCCGCCCACCACCCGCCTCAGCCCTTCGGCAGCAGCCCCTTCTCCCGCAGGTAGTTGCGCGCCACATCCGCCGGCAACCGTCGCCAGCTGTCCACCTGCTCGTTGAGATGCGCCAGGTCAGCTGTGGTCAGGACCGTGTTGAGGCGGTTGAGCGCGGCGGCCGGCCGGGCGCTGCCCGCGCGGGCCCGGTTGACGACGGGCAGCACGTAATCGGCGTTCTGCAGCTTCTTGTCGTCGGCGAGCAACACCAGCCCGAACTGGCCCAGGGTCGCATCGGTGCTGGTGGTCAGCACCATCTGGTCCTGCCCGTTCTGCACGGCCTGCTTGGCGGGGGTGGTGCCGACGCCCTTGGGGTCGATGGCGGTGAGGTTGATCCCGTACTTCTTCCGCAACCCCGGGGCACAGAACGGCCGTTGTACGCATTCCTCGCCCGCCGCGAGCCGCACCGGCAGTTTGGCGCGGCCCAGGTCGCTGAGGGTCTTGAGGTGGTGGGTGCGGGCGTACGCGGCGCTCACCGCGAACGCGTTCTGGTCCACGGCCCGGCCGGGCGGGAGCACGGTCAGCCCGCGGGGCCCGGCCAGCCGGCGCAGCGCCCGCAGCGTCGCACCGAGGTCGGGAGAGGCGACCGGGGGCACGGTGGAGCCGTGCTCCTTGGCGTTGAGCCAGTCCGCGAAGGTGGCCGCGTACTCGGGCACCACGTCGATCTGCCCGGCCTCCAGCGCCGGTTCGTACAGTTCGCGGTTGCCGACGGTGAGGACGTGGGTGCGGTACCCGGTGTGGTCGAGCAGTGCGGCGTACATCTGGGCCAGCAGCTCGCTCTCGGTGAAGCCGGCCGAGCCGATCGCCAGATCGCGGCTGTCCCCGGGCGGGGCGGTGATCCGCGAACGGGTCTCCAGGGAGGGGCCGGTGCCGCAGCCGGCGAGCACCGGCAGCGCGCTCAGGCCCAGCGCCACGAGGGCGGCGCCCGCCCCGGCCCTCACCGGCCCCGCCCCCGCGCCCAGCCGCCCGGCGCATACCGTTCGACCAGCTCGAACCCGGCCTCCATCAGCAGGGCGAACACCGCGACCAGCACCGCACCGGCGACCACCTGCGGGGTGCTGGCGAGGCTGAATCCCGCGGTGATGATCCGGCCGAGCCCGCCGCCGCCCACCAGCGCGGCGAGCGTGGCGGTCGCGACGAGCTGGACCGCGGCGATCCGCACGCCGGTCAGGACGAGCGGGAAGGCGAGCGGCACCTCGACCCGCCACACCAGCTGCGCCCCGGTCATCCCCATGCCCCGCGCGGCCCGCACCACGTCCCGGTCCACGTCGCGCATCCCGACATACGCATTGGTCAGCAGCGGCGGAACGGCGAACAGCACCAGCGCGATGATCGTCGGCCACTGCCCGTGCCGGCCGACGGGGGTGAGCAGCAGCAGGACCAGCACGGCGAAGGTCGGGACGGCGCGGCCGACGTTGGCGAGATTGACGGCCAGTGCCCCGCCGCGCCCGAGGTGACCGAGGGTCAGCGCGACCGGCAGCGCGATCAGCGCGCTGATGAACAGGCAGGAGACGGTGAGGACGAGGTGCTGGACGAGGCGGTGCCAAACGCCGTTCTCACCCGCCCAGTTGGCGCCGGTGGTCAGCCAGTCCCAGACCGCGGAGAGGGTGTTCACGCCCGCCGCCCCGATGCCGCCGCGACCGGCTGCTCGCGCCCGACGGCGGTGCGGCCCCGCCACCGTGCCCGCCGACCCCGCGCCGTACGGCCCGCCCGCCGCCAGGGCGTGAGCAGCCGCTCCACGCCGAGCAGCAGCAGGTCGAAGACGATCGCGATCAGGACGCACAGCACGGACGCGGTGAGCACCTGCGCCTTGAAGAAGGAGTTCATCCCGGCGTAGATGAGGTTGCCCAGCCCGCCGTAGCCGACGATCGCGCCGACGGTGGTGAGTGCCACCGCCGAGACCGTCGCGATCCGCAGCCCGGCCATCGCGGCGGGCACCGCCAACGGGAGTTCGACGGTGAGCAGTTGGCGCAGCGGACCGTAGCCCATGCCGCGGGCGGCGTCCCTGGCCTCGGCCGGTACGCCGTTCAGCCCGGCCAGGAGGTTCCGTACGAGCAGGGTGAGCGAGTACAGGGCCAGCCCGACCACGACGAGCGTGGCGGACAGCCCGTAGACCGGCAGCAGCAGCGAGAACATCGCCAGCGACGGGATCGTGTAGAGGACCGTGGTCACCCCGAGGACCGGCCCGGCCGTCCAGCGCCGGCGGCGGGCCAGCAGCGCCAGGGGCACCGCGAGCAGCAGCCCGAGCGCCACCGAGACGACGGTCAACTGGACGTGCTGAAGGACCGCGTCGAGCAGGATCTGCCGGCGGGTGGACAGGTACTCGCCGCAGATCCACTCGTTACGGGCCAGACAGTCGTCCGGCGGAGGTGCGGTCACGGTAGAAGTCCACCCCGGCGGGGTCGGGGTGTCGCGGCGGACGCGTCCGATCGTGCCCTGACCTTGCCCGGGGGCCGTGCTCGCGCCTCTCTCCACCCCATGTATACATCGAGTGTGTACTGCGTGTATATAGTCCGGGAAGTGCGCGGCAGACATCCACAACCGGACTGCCCCGAACACCCCCACCGCCCGCAGCACGAGCACTGGAGAGAGCCCCGTATGCCGAAGCACTTCCGCACCACCGGCCGCAGGCGCCGCACCTCCATAGCCGGGCTGCTGACGGCGGCCTGCCTGGCCCTCGCCGTCAGCGGCTGCGCCTCGTACGACGTGACCGCACCGGCCGACGCCCGCGCCGACGCAACGGGCAGCGCGACCGGGGCGAAGAACGGGAAGGGAGGGGGCCAGGAGGGCGCCGGGCAGGACGTCGACTGCCGCAAGGCCAAGTGCGTCGCGCTCACCTTCGACGCGGGCCCCAGCGAGAACACCAACCGCCTGCTGGACATCCTGAAGAAGGAGAAGGTGCACGCGACCTTCTTCATGCTCGGCAAGAACCACATCGCGAAGCGCCCCGCCGAGGTACGGCGGATCGACGCCGAGGGCCACGAACTGGCCAACCACACCTGGTCGCACCAGATCCTCACCGAGATCGAGCCCGCCGAGGCCAAGCGCGAGCTCTCCCGGGTCCAGGACGCGGTCCGCAAGATCACCGGAAAGACGCCCACGCTGATGCGCCCGCCGCAGGGCCGCACCGACGACAAGGTCTCCGAGATCAGCAAGGGACTCGGACTGGCCCAGGTCCTCTGGAGCGTGACGGCCAAGGACTACGAGACCAACGACTCGGCGCTGATCACCAAGCGGGTGCTGGAACAGACCGACCGCGACGGCATCATCCTGCTGCACGACATCTACCGGGGCACGGTCCCGGCCGTCCCCGGCATCCTCAAGGAGCTCAAGAAGCGCGGCTACACGATCGTCACGGTCTCCCAGCTGCTCTCCCCGGCGAAGCCGGAGCCGGGGATGGTGTACCGGCCGTAGCGGCAAGGGCCGTTACCGGCGCGGGGACGCCGGCCCGCCCGGGAACGCCGTGAGCCCGGCCCCGAGAAGGGGCCGGGCTCACGGCTACCGCTATGACTCCCCGCGTTTTCCGGCGGGTTCGGGCTCGCTCAGCCCTGCGGCCGCTCGGCCTCCACCCGCCGACGGCCCTTGTCATCGGCCGCCCCGGGGGCCTTGGCCGGCCCGGTCGGCTTCGCCGGGGCGCCGCCCTGGCCCACCTTGGCGCCCGGCTTGCGCTGCGCCGGCAGCGGCACGGTGTCCTGCGGGAACGTCAGCTGCTGGCTCTGCCACTCAAGGGCCGGGACCACCTCGCGCCGCCAGGTCGTGAACTGGTGGCTGCCCTGGGGCAGGATGATCGAGTCCACCGTCATCGGGGCCTTGACCGCGTGGATGAACTGCATGGTGGCGCCGTAATCGGCCTCGCCCTTACGGCTGCTGGCGACCAGCGTGGAGACCTGCGGCGCGGGCAGGTGCTTCAGCCGCCACAGCAGATCGTGCTCGCGCTCGCGCTGGGCACCTTCCGGGCCGGCGCCGAACAGGCTGCCGGTGGTCAGGTCGTCCTTGATCGCGTAGTCGCCCGAGAGCGAGACCGCCGAGGTGTACACCTTCGGGTTGCGCATCGCCAGCTGCAGCGAGCACGTACCACCCGACGAGTACCCGAACGCGCCCCAGGCGCTGGGGTCATGACCCACCCGGTACGTCGCCTTCATCGCGTCCGGCAGGTCCTTGGTGAAGAACGTCTCCGCCTGCGGCCCGCCCGGCACGTCCACGCACTCGGTGTCGCGCGGCGGCGCGATCGTCGGCCGCACCATCACGATCACGGTCGGCTGCATCCGTCCCTGCGCGATCAGCCGGCCGGCGTTCTGCGGCACCTGCAGATGCTGCGCGAGGTTCATGATCCCGCCCGGGTAGCCGCTGATGACGACCATGACGGGGAACCGCTGCCGGCGGTACTGCTGCTGGAAGTACTGCGGCGGCAGATAGACGAAGCCGGGGTTGATGGCCCGCGTACGGCGGCCGATGATCCGTACGGACTCGATCTTGCCGACCCGGTTGGCGGGCCCCTTGGGCAGGCCGGTCACCCGGTCCAGCCCCTGGGGACCGGCCGGCTGGATCAGCCCGCCCTTCATGTTCCCGACCGACGCGTACTGCCCGCCGCCCTGGCTCACGGCCACCGGCGGCGCCTTCTCGTTGTTGCCCAGCAACTCGTCCCAGTTGCCGTAGAACTCGAAGTTCGTATTCACGGCGAGCGCGAGCGCGCACACGATGGACACCTGGGTGACCACGATGGCGCCCAGCCGGCCCAGGACGGGTCCGATCCCGCGCCGCGACAGCCGGGGCCACAGCCACACCGTGGCGGCCACGCAGGCAACCGCCAGCACGATCACCGTGTATTCGAGCGACTGACTGGTCAGCCCCATGCGCCCACATCTCCCGTCACCCTCGGAAGGGTTCTTGCCTTCTTACGGCCGCCTAAGGCACAACGGGCGGCTCCGGACAATGGTCACCGGAGAAGACGGGCACACCTGCGCATCGGATACCTGAACGACCCACTTCTTACTTACCTCTTGCCACATCGTTTCCGCGGCGTGATGTGCGAGCACCCCGGAAGGCCACCCGGAACCCCTCGCAACCACACAGGTCCAGACCAACTCCCCCTCCATTGCGGCCTCCACGCTCCGCCCCGAGACCTGCCGTCACGGATGTGATACCCCGGCGCCGTGCCCCCGCGATGTCACGCCGGCCCCGGCCGAAACCCGACCCGACACCGGATCGCCCTGGATGGCCCCCAAATGGCCCACGGATGGCCCACCACACGAGCCGCAGGGTCCCACGATGAGGCCGCTCCCGGCCGCTACGCTTACGTATCCGTCCTGGTCAGGGACATGTCCGTGCTTCACGGACATACGCCGCACCGCACCCACCACACGCAAGAGAGGTTCGCCGATGGGCATTCGGAGTCTGCTGCGCAACGCTTTCGGTCGCTCCAAGGCGACCCGTGAAGAAACCGGCGCGGCACAGAACAGCGCCGCCCCGGAATCCGCGACCATCCCCGAGGCCCGCGAGGAGTCCACCCCGGCCGCGCCCGCCACGTCCCCCAAGCCGTCCGACAAGCCGTCCGACAAGCCTGTCGAGGCCGAGGTCCCGGCCGCCCGCACGGCACCCGCGGAGCACCCGAGCCCCGAGCCGGCCCCGACGCCCACGACGGCCACCCTGCCCGCCCAGGGCTCCCCGGTGGACCGCGCGGAGAAGCCCGTACGGGAGAACGAGGCAGAGCCCAAGGCCAAGGACGACGACAAGGCCGAGACGCACGCCCCCGAGGCGGACACCGCCGCGCCCGACACCGCCGCCTCCGAGCTCGTGAGCCAGGCCTTCGACAACCCGACCCCGGCCACCAAGCCGGAGCCGCCCACCGCCCCGGAACCGCAGGCCACCGCTGAGGCGGAGGCGACCCCGGAGGTGGAGGCCACCGCTGAGGCGGAGGCGACCCCGGAGGTGGAAGCCACCGCTGAGGCCGAGAGCACCCCTGAGGTGGAGGCCACCGCTGAGGTGGAGGCCGCCCCCGAGGTGGAGGCCAAGTCCGGGGCGGAGGCTGAGGCCGAGTCCGAGGCTGAGGCTGAGCCGGTGCAGGAGGCGACCCCGGAGCCGGCAGCCGAAACCCCGGCAGCCGAGCCCGAGGCCAAGCCCGAGCCCGAGGCCGAGGCCGACCCCGAGGCCGAGGCCGCCCCGAAGGCGGAGGACGCCCCGGAGGCTGAAGCAGCACCGGAGACTGAAGCGGCGCCCGAGGCTGAAGCGGCGCCGGAGCCGGAGGCTGCGACCGTTCCGGAGGTCGCGACCGTTCCGGAGGCGAAGGGAGTTCCCGCCGGTCTCCGCCCCCTTCACGCCTCCGCCGGCGCCACCCTGGAGAAGCACGGCCTCAGCGCCCAGCGCGCCGTCGTCTACCTCGTCCTCGACCGCTCCGGGTCGATGCGCAACTACTACAAGGACGGCACCGTCCAGAACCTCGCCGAGCAGGCCCTCGCCCTCTCCGCGCACTTCGACGACGAGCCCACCGTGCCCGTCGTCTTCTTCTCCACCGACATCGACGGCACCGCCGATCTGGACCTCACCAACTACGAGGGCCGCATCGAGGAGCTGCACGCCGGCCTCGGCCACATGGGGCGTACCAACTACCACTGGGCCGTCAACGCCGTCGTCGAGCACTACAAGAAGTCCGGCACCACCGCCCCGGCCTTCGTCATCTTCCAGACCGACGGCGCCCCGACCTCCAAGCCGGCCGCCGAAAAGGCGCTCTGCGAAGCGGCGAAGCTGCCGATCTTCTGGCAGTTCATCGGCTTCGGCGACCCGGAGGCCAAGGGCTTCGACTTCCTCCGCAAGCTCGACGACCTGACCGTTCCGGAAAAGCGCGCGGTCGACAACGCGGGCTTCTTCCACGCCGGCCGCGACCCCCGCAGCCTCTCCCACGACGAGCTCTACCAGCAGCTGATGGTCGAGTTCCCCGAGTGGCTCACCGAGGCCCGCACCGCCAAGGTCCTCAAGGACGACTGACCCGTCCCGTCCCCCTCATCCCCGCCGGGGGGGGGGGGGGGGGCCCGCCCCCCCCCCCCCCCCCGCCGCGCCCCCCCCCCCCCCCCCCCCCCCCCCCCCCCCCCCCCCCCCCCAAACAAAAAAAAAAAAAAAACAAAA